>ONFP01000123.1 GCA_900317105.1 uncultured Succinatimonas sp.
ACAGAGTTTATCCAAAATAACCTCATCGTTTTTTGGAGAAGTCCAGACGTGTTCGTCAAAACCGTGTTCCTCTCCATCCTCATGTTCTTCCTCAGCCTCTGGCTGCATACCCTCAACCTCTTCTTCAGCTCTGAGAGAAACTTCCTTTGTAAAGGCAAAGGAGTTTAATTTGCTGAGGTTGCCCTTAAGGAAATTTTCAATCCACTCGTCGTTTTCTCCACCGTTGTAAACAAACAGATCTGATTTTTCAATTGCAATCAGATCCTTTGGTGTAGGTTCATAACTGTGAGCTTCTGCCCCTATTTTAAGAAGCATGGTTACATTTGCCTTATCCTTAGTTATGTTTTTAACAAAATCATACTGAGGAAAGTTTGTTGCGATGATGTTCAGCTCCTTTGCCATGACATTCTGAGAGCAGGTAAGAATAGCAATTCCTGATGTTAAAGCTAAAAATGATTTTAATTTATGAAAAAACATATAGACCTCGTAAAAAAATGGAATAAAAAAAAGCCCCTGGACTATTGTTTATTCCGACTTCTTTACACGGTTTGAAACTGGTGTAGCCCTGATAACTGTTTTCTTGTACAGAATAGCTGTGTATAGGAAAATACCTATAGTGAAAAGCAGAAAATTGTTATTTAAGCTTGCTCCAAGTGGAGTAGGGAACTCGTTATTAATAAGGTGCAGCGATGCACATATAACACAGTGATCTTCATGATCGCAGTGATGGGCAGCGAAACTGGTCTTATAGAAATTGAAAAAACAGCTAAAGGAAATAAAAGCAATGATAAGAAAATATGCTTTAAACTGTTTTTTACTATTAAAAAAATACATTTGAATTCCTATTCTTAAACCTGATAATTATGTCACAGATTTACTGTTAGTATATGCTTACTAGTAATAAATTTTTTCATATTTTTCTGTGAGCAAATGCTCATATAAGCATATGATTTTGTTATAGGAAAGAGGTATTGGATTAAACGGTGTAAATCAGTTATACAGCTTCGTAAATGTCCCATTTTTTAAAAGGAAAAAATAAAAATAATGATATAATTCTAAGTATTGGAATAACTCGTCCAACTTTGCATAGTTTTATAATCAAATCTTTTTGAGTATTAAGCTTTATCGGGCTGCTTTTTTTCGTAGCTCTCAACATTGGCCTAATACAGTATGTTTGTAGAAAGCGCATGTCTTCAGTAGTTATTGGAATTGATCCTGGTTCTAGGTTTACCGGATACGGAATTGTCGAGTATGTAGGTAATACACCTAACTATCTCGGTTCTGGATGTATAAAAACCGGAGACGGAGATCTGGCATCAAAACTGAAGATTATATATGACGGAGTCTATTCTCTGATTGAACAGTTTCATCCTACAGCAATGGCTGTCGAGGAAACCTTTCTATCCAAAAATGTCCAGTCTACAGTGAAGCTATCTGAGGCAAGAGCCAGTGCAATTGTAGCTGGCGCAAATCTTGGTCTAAGTGTTTTTGAATATACTCCAATGCAGATCAAACAGGCTGTTGTTGGGTATGGTTGGGCCGAGAAAGAGCAGGTCCAGTACATGGTTAAAAGAATTCTCAGATTAAGCGGCAATCCTCAGGCTGATGCTGCTGACGGTCTTGCATGTGCTCTCTGCCACTGTTTTACAAACCAGATTACAACAGCAATGGGTAAGGATGTTGCAGATACTTCCTCTATCCATGGAAGATTACAGAATAAATTCAAATGATCGGAAGTTTATCAGGAAAAGTTTTAAGAATCGATGGAGTTACAGCTCTTATCGATGTTAATGGTGTGGGCTACGAAGTAGATATGCCGGTTTCTTCATTAGGCAGTCTGAAAGTCGGTGAATCCTGCTTTGTATATACACAGCATATCGTAAGAGAAGATGCTCAAATCCTGTACGGATTTCTTTCTGTTATAGAGCGTTCTCTTTTCAGAATCCTTATAAAGGTAAATGGTGTTGGTCCTAAAATGGCATTGGCTGTGCTATCCACATTTAAAGTTGACGAGTTCATTCAGATAGTGATTTCTGAACAGTCAAAGAGTCTTGAACAGATTCCAGGTGTCGGTAAAAAAACAGCTGAAAGAATGGTGGTTGAACTTAAGGATAATCTTAAGAAATTTGCATTGCCTGGTTCTGATATCAGTATTGATTTGTCCTCAGCAACGTCTGAGCAGAGCGACAGTTTTAATGATGCTGTTGCCGCTATGACCGCCTTAGGTTATCGTGAATCAGATTCAGTAAAATATGTAAAGGCAGTGGTATCCAAAGATCGTTCTCTTTCTACTCAGCAGATTATTGTTGCTGCACTTGCTCTGATTTCAAAAGGAAAATCATAATTTATGGCACTAGATGAGAAGGGAATATTTGCAGACACTCTGACTGTGGATTCTGTTATACGTCCGGAGAAAACTCCAGAGGAGGAGCTCTCTGAGAATTTAAGAGCATCAGAGGACAGAGCCCTACGTCCTCAGTGCCTTGATGATTATATAGGTCAGACCGAGGTTAAGGAGCAGCTTTCAATTGCTCTAAAGGCTGCAAAACTAAGAGGAGATGCTCTTGACCATGTGCTGATTTTCGGTCCTCCAGGACTTGGTAAAACCACTTTATCAAATATTATTGCCAATGAACTGTCTGTTGGTATTTCTCAGACTTCAGGTCCTGCTTTGGAAAAGAAGGGGGATGCTGCAGCTCTTCTGACAAATCTTCAGCCAAGAAATGTGATTTTTATTGATGAAATTCATCGCCTTTCTCCTGTTATCGAGGAGTTTTTATATCCCGCCATGGAAGATTACATGGTTGATATCATGACTGGAGAAGGTCCATCTGCAAGATCAATCAAAATCAGTCTTAATCCCTTTACTCTTATAGGTGCAACTACCAGAGCTGGTACACTGACATCACCACTTAGAGCTCGTTTTGGTATAATTCTGCAGCTTAAGTTTTATGCTCCGGAAGAACTAAATATTATTATCAGAAGTTCAGCAAGAAAGCTCAATGTTGAAATTACAGAAGATGCCTCAATGGAGATTGCCTCCAGATCAAGAGGAACTCCTCGTATTGCCAACAGACTGCTGCGCAGAGTAAGAGATTATGCCCAGGTTAAGGGAAATGGTGTTATTACTCTTGAGTTAGCTAGAGCTGCACTATCAATGTTAAGAATTGACGAGGATGGATTCGATGACTTTGACAGGCAGTATTTGCGCTGTATAATCGAAGATTTTAACGGCGGTCCTGTGGGAATTGAAAGCCTGGCTGCATCCTTGGGGCATGATAGAGATACTCTGGAGAATGTGGTGGAGCCTTATATTATCCAGCAGGGCTATGTTCAGCGCTCAAGAACAGGAAGAGTTGCTACAGCTAAAGCTTATGCAAAGTTCGGACTGCAGAAAGGATCTTAATTTAATGTCAGCCAAAACATTTTCCATAAATGCCCGCGTTTATTACGAGGACACCGATGCAGGTGGGATCGTCTATTACGCCAACTATTTAAAATTCTGTGAGCGTGCCAGAACAGACTGGCTAAGAGGAATGGGGCTTTCTCAGTCTTCCATGCTTGAGGATAAAAAGGGTTTTGTTATAAAAAACATCAAGGGCAACTACATCAGTTCTGCCAGACTTGATGACATGCTAAGGATAACCTGTATTCCAACAAAAGCTCGCTTTGCAAGTTTAAAAATTTTTCAACAAGTTTATAATCAGCACGACGAACTGCTGTTTGAGTTTGAATGTAGCATTGCATTCGTTGATATGGCAAAACATAAGCCAGCAACCATGCCTAAAGAGGCAATTGAATATATCAAGCAGTTTGTTCCAGAGGATGTTTCTCATCTAGAGGTAAAAATCTAAAAATGGATACTTCAGGTTCATTATCAATTACTCACCTTATATTTAATGCAAGTCCGCTTGTACAGATCGTTATGCTGTTCCTGCTCGGATTATCTATTGCATCATGGACAATTATTTTTTCAAAATCAAATTCCTATAAGGCAGCCAGAGCAAAGGCTGATGAGTTTGAAGATAAGTTTTGGTCAGGAATTGATCTTAACAACCTTTATCAGGAATGTATCAAGAAAGGTCAGGATCTTATTGGTCTTGAGGTCATTTATTCATCCGGTTTCAAAGAGTTCGTAAGACTGATAAACTCTGGTCCTGCTGATCAGGAAGTTGTTATGGACGGAACCTATCGTCAGATGAAGGTTTCTCAGTCCCGTGAGATGGAGAATCTTGAATCTCATCTTGCTACA
>ONFP01000003.1 GCA_900317105.1 uncultured Succinatimonas sp.
CATATTGCATTCGATAGGAGTCTTTCCTAAATCTTTGGAGTTGACATCGAAATCATCAAATAGACCTTCATAAGTAGATCCCTGAGATGTTTCTATTTCACGAAAAGCCTGACTTAGATTCTCAAGATGAAAATCAGAAGAATTAATTTGATTGAAGAATGCCTGGAATGTGTATTTAGGTTTGATTACGCAGCCAAAAGTTTTTTTTAGCTCATCGCACAATGTAGGAAAGATTTCTTGAGTCTCAGCTTTTTCGTAATTTTCCTGAGCTGCTGCAATTGAAATATTAGTTCCAAGCTCCATCAAATCAGATGCAGCTAATAGATATTTATCGGATAGACTCTTATAGAATACCAGTCCTAATAGATAGTCTTTATAGGCATCTGCTGACATCTTCTGTCTCATGTTGTCAGCTGCATCCCATAGTGCTGTAAATAATTCTTTTGCTTTTGACATCGTGTTTCCTTATTTATGAAGTATAGTAAAGGGCAAGAAATTTTTTTTCTTGCCTTTTACAATTTTTTATTCTAATTTAGGTGCAATTTGATTTATTCCTATGTTATGAAGTAAATTCAAATTTTGGTTCATCTAAATCATTTTCTTCATAATAGTTATCTGAAAGTTTTTCAACGGATACATCTTCGGCCTTAACAACCAATTCATAACCTGCACCATCATCTTCTTTTATAAGAAGAAAACTTACAGATCCGTCTTTTAAGAGTTTGTGTTCAAAAATTGTTTCAAAATATATCTCTTTATCTTCCCATTGAAATATAGATACCTTATTAAATGTTACTTTTACAGGTCCTGTTTCTGGTTCTCCTGCTACATAATCAGACTGTTCATAAAAACATAGGTCAATAATTAAAGTTACTTTTTGGGATGATTGGTCATAATCAACCTTAACCAAAGAACTATCATGTAATTGATAATTATTTACAAAGTCTTTTATTTTCATAACTAATCCTTGTTTATTAAAATATGTGATGCAGGACTACCCTTTGCAACAGGATTTCCATCTTTATCAAGGTACATATCCTTGGCATTATGTCCATTTGGATTTCTTATATGATAATGATCCTTGCCTTTAAATCCATTTGCTCCTGGTTCAGAATGATCAAAATGGATTTTTAAACCGTTGCGTTTATTTATGTAAAGCTTATTTTTGTCATAGGCTTTTGTTCCAGGAGTGGTTATATCTGTCCACTCCTCAAGAAAAGCTTTATTAGGTTTTGAAGGAAGATTTCTTATTGTTTCGATTAAGTCCCCTCTTGTCCCTTTAAAATCATAGGAATATCCTTTACTCATCTGACTTCTCCTTTTTCTTTAGATTAAAGACTAGAGAAGCTTGACTTGGAAAGGTTATTATTTTTATTCCCGCATCAAATAGAGGTTTAAACAACTCGTAAGGTGCTTTTCCATAAATAATCAGAATCTTTGGTTTCAATTTCTTAAGTAAAACAACAAGACCTTCTTTTAAGCGTTTCCTATCATTTTTCTTTATCAAACATCCAACTGTACTAATACAAAGAACATCGTTTCTAGGTAGTCCATCAAAACAATACTCATATGTTTCATACGTGCCAAATCTAACATTGTTAATTACTTCTAAACCTTGTTCTTGCGCAACTATACCAAAGGTTCTCATGCGAAACGTATTCATGAGTTTGATAGGATAAGGAAAGTCCTGATAGGTTGAAAAATCCGGTGTTATTATTCCTTTTATGCCTTTCTCTTTAATTTTATGAATTGTTTTGCTTATGGAATCAATATCATTCATTATTCCATTTCGTTTTCCATCAAACTTTTGATCGTCCTTAAAGAAGTGTACAAAAGTATCAGCTTTTGCTTTTCCTTTTATCTGATTTAGGTCTGTGTATGAAATAAGCGTTTGAGGTAATTTTGAATGGAATGTTTTACATAATGGAATGTCAGATTCGCCGGTAAAGATGGCATTTTTTAAAAGATCTGCACCAAAGATATCTGTATATCCTTTGCGCTTTTTGTTTAATTTCGTTGTCATAACGAAACCTCCTAGCATTATTGCTAAAAAAAGTGACGAAAAATAACTTTTGCACTGGCACTTTTCCAAGAGTATGCTAAGATTAAATTGCGAGTTTAAGTGTTAGCATAACACTTGGGAAAAGGCACATGGCATTCATTTGTTGTGTGCTTTTTTCTTTACATATTCTGTTCCTCCACATCAATCCATGAGTATTTTTCAATCATCTGATTCAAAGGACTATAGAAAGGAATGCATTGCTCATGCTGTAGCCTTCCTATAATCATCCAAGGTTGAATTTGTAGTTTTTTTGCAAGCTGCTCTATATGACAATAGTCAAAAAGTCCTTTTTTTATAAAACTACTATATGCTTCTGCCTCAAACAAGAAATCAGATGCAAATGTATCGGCTTCTTCTTCATTTTTTCCGATAGAATCTTTAAAGTCTAAAAAAGGTTTTTCTGTATGCTTTAAAAGAATATGACCGATCTCATGAAAAAGAGTAAACCAAAAAATGTCTGCTCGCTTTTGTCTTAAAGTCATACAAAGATTGATATTGTTATTTTTTCCTTGCTTTATGAATCCTTGAACAGGAACACCTGTAAAATTCTTTATTAAAGCAAAAGTAACACCGCACTGAGATAGTATTGTTTTTAACTGTCTTTCTATATCACATACGGATGAAAACATTATATTTTTTATATCTTTTAGTTTCTTGTTTAGAAGCTGAAGATTAAGTGGTGAAGATTCTGTTTCTCCTATAGTTTTATCACACAGAACTTCCCACATGTGAAGAGCATAAACATCCAAGTGAACTTTTTGTTTTCTATATGCTGTTTTAGATTGAAGGTCTGTTATAGAAGTTAAATCAGAAACTCCAATAAGACCTCTTAGTTCAATTATTTTTTCCGAGTTTGTTGTAGATGTTACATACTGCAATCCTTCCATGTATTCCAATATTGGTTTTACATAAGGATTTGAAAGAATTTCTAATTCAGCCTTACTTATATTATTTTTTTCAATTCTATTGATTTCTGCGGTGTCAAATTCTATTTGATAATTCAACCATTCTGTAGCACTAATGCCTGTAGCGTATTGTAATTTTCTGGCCATTGC
Organism: uncultured Succinatimonas sp.; assembly: GCA_900317105.1. Lineage (GTDB taxonomy): Bacteria > Pseudomonadota > Gammaproteobacteria > Enterobacterales > Succinivibrionaceae > Succinivibrio. The sequence goes on from ONFP01000003.1 coordinate 3,118, forward strand.
AGCAGAAATAGAATTTTTCTCTGAAAGAAGATTGCTTATATGCTTTTCACTGGTTTTTGTTCGAACGGACAGTTCTTTTTGAGACCAGTTATGTTCGACCAAAAATTTATTTATGTAAAAGCCTGGATGTTTTACATTATCCACTTTCAATTTCCACCTTTATTAAATTCTTCTCTTACCTAATAGGTAAGATAAAAAATAATATTCTTTACATCCGAGTATTCCATTAATTTTTTTTATTGCAAGAGCATACAAGGCAATTTTTGTATAATTTATTAAAAATAATTTTTAGCCAAAATTCATAACTAATCAGATCAATATATTATTTTTCTTAACTTAATGAAATATAAGGATCTTTTTGTAAATTCATAAAGCTTTGTTTAAATCAAGATATAAAAAGTTAAAAATGTCTAATTATCTTGAGAAAAGTTGACATGGATAGTCGACCATAAAACGATCTAACTATTTTAAATTCAAGTATTGTGGGAGGACAAACATATCAATTTTAGTGAATCGCATAGCATATTCTTGAAAAAAACACTTTTATTTGCTAAAAAATAAAACATCTGTAAAAAAAACATCAGTTTATTGTTACAATACAGGTGTCTCTTGCAAAAGTGACAGCGGTGGCTTTTTGCCATCAGAAAAATAAACTGATATGGGAAGAAGGTAAATCAGCGGTTACAGCTGAACCCCTATCTTCGAGATAGCCCGATAAAATAAATATAACTAGGGATTAAACATGGCTAAAGTACAATCACTTCAAGATCCATTCTTAAACGCATTACGTAAGGAACATATTGTCGTTTCAATTTATCTTGTAAATGGAATCAAGCTTCAGGGACAGGTCGAATCATTCGATCAGTTCGTGGTTCTGTTAAAGAATCAGGTAAGCCAGATGGTTTATAAGCATGCAATTTCTACCATCGTTCCAGCTCGCGCAGTTAATATTTCAACTGGCGAAGAGAAAGAAGAAGAAAATCAAGCTGCAGAATAAGCATTTTGTTCAATTTGAGACTGATTCATAATGCCCAAACAAGAGTTTGAGTCGTTAGGCTCGACACTATTAGTGCATGTTGAGTTAACTCAGATTCAATCACAAGAAGACCTAAAAGAGTTACAGCTTCTAGCAGAATCTGCATTAGGCGATGTTGTTGAGAGTGTTTCTTGCAAAAGAGATGCTCCGGATCCTAGCACCTTTATCGGCTCAGGAAAGGTTGAGGAGGTGGCATCGCTTGTAAATGCCCTAGAAGTTCAGACTGTAATCTTCAACAATAGTCTAACACCTGCCCAGGAAAGAAATCTCGAAAAAGCCTTCGGAGTAAGAGTGATGGATAGAGTCGCTCTTATTCTTACTATCTTTGCGCAAAGAGCGCGTACCTATGAAGGTAAATTGCAGGTTGAACTTGCCCAACTTCAATATGAACAGGCCCGTCTGGTTCGAGGGTGGACTCACCTTGAACGACAGAAAGGTGGTTTTGGTCTTAGAGGTGGTCCTGGTGAAACCCAGATTGAGCTTGACAGACGTGCCCTGAGAGAAAGAATCGCTGCAATCAAAAAGTCACTTGCTGTGGTGGCTTCAAGACGTGAGCAGAACCGAAGCCTCAGAAAGAAGAATGCTATTCCGGTTGTTTCTTTTGTTGGTTATACAAACGCTGGAAAATCAACATTGTTCAATCGTCTGACAAATGCTCAGGTTTATGCTGCGAACCAGCTGTTCGCTACTTTGGATCCTACTCTGAGAACTATTGATCTTCCGGTAGTCGGAAAAACTGTACTGGCGGACACTGTGGGATTCATCAGACATCTTCCTCATGATTTGGTGGCAGCTTTCAAAGGTACACTAGAAGAAACCGCTCAGGCTGATCTTTTAATGCATATCGTGGATGCCTCCGATGAAAGAAAAGAATCAAATATTGATGCTGTAAATGCGGTTTTAGATCAGGTAGGAGCTTCAGAGGTCAATACTCTGATTGTTTATAATAAGGCTGATCTTGTAAAAGACTGTGCAGATGCCATTATCAGAGATGAAACAGGCCGACCTACCCGTGTCTATGTTAGTGCAAAGACCGGATGGGGAATTGATAATTTATTATCAGCGGTTAGCGAATTATTATCTGATAATTTATGTGAATTTACTGTTAAGATAGGAGCTGAAAATGGAAGATTACGTAGTCTTTTATATGCAGCCAAGTCAGTTGATTCAGAAAAATATGATGATGAGGGCTTTGCAGTTCTCAATATAAGAATTACTGCGGTTGAAGCTTCTATTATAGATAGCAAAACCAATGGTGAACTTTCATTGTGCTGTTCATCGTTGGACAAACCTTGGAAAAAGAGTAACGAATTCGATTTTGACTCAGTGAATTAGAAACTATGGAAAATAATAAAGATCTAATGGGCTGGAATGCTCCTGGCTCAAACAATTCTTCTGATGAAGATAAGCAGAAAAACACCGACCCTTGGGGGCGTACTGTAAAACGCAACAATGATCCTGTTCAGGAGATTCTTAATCTTCTAAAGAATTTTCTGGGCAACAGAAAAAACGGATCTGGTGGCAGTTCAAAACAGGATAAGCCTAGCTTTAATCTGATTGGACTGATCGTTGCCGTAATTCTTGGTTTTTACATTTTCAGTGGCTTCTATACAGTTAGAGAAGCTGAAAAGGGTGTAGTTCTTCGTTTCGGTAAGGTTTATAACGTTGTTGATTCCGGTTTGAGATGGAAATTCTCTGGAATTGATTCAGTTAATGTCGTTGATATTGAGCAGGTTCGTTCAATCCAGTCTTCAGGCACCATGCTTACCGAAGATGAGAACGTAGTCATCGTGGAAATGGATGTTCAGTACAGAATCTCCGACCCTGTAAAATATCTGTATTCCGTTGTAAATCCTGACAATACTCTTTTAGAGGCTACCGACAGTGCTTTAAGATATGTTGTCGGCCACACTCTGATGGATGATATTCTGACCTCAGGAAGAGAGCTTGTAAGACAGGCTACCCGTGAACTTCTGACTTCAATAATTGAGCCATATAATACCGGCCTTACCATTGTTGATGTGAACTTCCTGCCAGCCAGAGCTCCTGAGCAGGTAAAGGAAGCCTTCGATGATGCTATTGCAGCACAGGAAGATGAGCAGAGATACAAGCGAGAAGCCGAAGCTTATGCCAATGAGGTTCTGCCAAAGGCTGAAGGTCAGGTTCAGAGAATCAGACAGGAAGCTGAAGGTTATCGTTCTCAGGTAGTATTGAAGGCTGAAGGTGAGGTTGCAAGATTCGAAAAGGTTCTGCCTGAATACAATGCAGCTCCTGATATTACCAAGACCAGAATTTATCTTGAAACCATGCAGGAAGTACTGGGTAAATCTCAGAAGATTCTGCTGGATACTCCTAAAGGTTCCTCTCCTGTTCTGTATCTTCCACTTCCTCAGAATGCTATGCAGCAGCTTCCTCAGAAGCCAAAGGCTCAAGAAGACAGTGCCAGCGTAAATTCAAAGGATCTGTCAGATAACAAGGAAACTTTATCTGTAACTGAGTCATATCCTCCTCTAACAGGAAATTCTCAGAACTCATACGGAACTTCATCAAGAAGGGGAAGATAATGAATAAGAATACTTTAAACATCTCTCTGATTCTCATATTTGTTCTTGCTTTTATCGGCTTTAACAGTCTTTATGTTGTAACAGAAGGCACCAAGGGAATCGTTACCAGATTCGGTAAGGTTGTAAGAGATTCTGAAGGTAAACTCCAGATTGTTGATCCAGGCTTACATTTAAAGGCTCCTTTCATCGATCAGGTAAAGGCTCTGGATGTAAAGATTCAGACCATAAGCTCATCTGCTGACAGATTTGTTACCTCCGAGAAGAAGGACGTTATCATTGATTCTTACGTTAAGTGGCAGATCCTTGATGCTGCAACCTATTACCTGACAACTGCCGGTGGTAACAAGATGCAGGCAGAGGAACTGTTAAGAAGAAGAATTAATAACTCCCTGAGAAGTCAGATTGGTAGACTTACAATTCATCAGATTGTTTCCGGTCAGAATTCGGGAAAGAATCAGGCGACAGAGGAAGAGAATGTCTTTGATTCAAGTGATTCTGAAGTAGTTGCTGTTGCCAGTCAGTCAAAGCGTGACGAGGTTATGCAGAATGCCTTAAAGGATATCGGTGCTTCTGCAAAGGCTCTGGGAATCAAGATTGTAGATGTTAGAATCAAACAGATTAATCTTCCTCCAGAGGTTTCCAACTCAATTTACCAGCGTATGCGCGCTGAACGAGATGCTGTAGCAAAACTTCACAGATCTCAGGGTAGAAAAGAGGCCGAAGCCATTAAGGCTCACGCTGACAGAGAAGTTGTGGTTAAAATTGCGGAGGCTGAACGTCAGGCCAGAACTCTTCGAGGTGAAGGCGACGCTGAAGCAACCAGAATATATGCCCAGGCCTACAAACAGAATCCTCAGCTGTTCGAATTCCTGAGATCGATGGATGCCTATAAGAAATCGATGTCGTCAGGAAAGGATGTCTTAGTACTGAAACCAGACAGTGAGTTCTTCAAGTTCTTCAATGACGCAAATGGTGCAAAAGGCACAAATTAATTACATGCCTAAATCATTTTTGTATAATGGTTTAGGTATTTTTTTTGACAATTACATGGAACGAGGATAAAAACAAATGCCTAATAATGTTATTGTGCTTGGTACACAATGGGGCGATGAAGGTAAAGGTAAGATCGCTGATTTGTTGACATCAAAAGCTAATATTGTTGTTCGCAGTCAGGGTGGTAACAACGCTGGACACACTCTGGTTGTTGGAAACAAAAAGGTAGTTGTAAGACTTGTTCCTTCTGGAATTCTGCACAAGGAATGTCTGTGCCTGATCGGTTCAGGTGTTGTAGTAAATCCTGGTGCTTTATTTGAAGAAATTGAAGAATTAAATAAGGCTGGAGTTGAGAACGTTGAAGGAAGAATCAAGATTTCTGGAGCTTCAGCTCTGCTGCTGCCTGTTCACCCAGCCATTGATAAAGGTGCTGAGAAGCTGAGAGGCAAGAGTGCTATCGGTACTACCGGCAGAGGTATCGGTCCTTGCTATGAGGACAAGGTTGCCCGTCGTGGTGTAAGAGTTGGCGATCTGTATGATATGGAAAACTTCAAGGAAAGACTTAAGACTTTACTTGAGTACAGAAACTTCCAGCTGAAGAATTACTATCATGAGCCAGAGGTAAGCTATGATTCTGTTCTTGAATATGTTGAAGGTATCCGAGACAGATTACTTGCAATGGTTGATGATATTTCTCTGATCCTTGCAAACGGCCGTCGTGACAGCAAGAAGATTCTGTTTGAAGGTGCTCAGGGTACCTTCCTGGATATTGATTATGGTACTTATCCATATGTTACCTCATCAAATACTGTTGCCGGTGGCTGTGTAACTGGTTCTGGTGCAGGTCCTCTGCATATTGACTATGTATTAGGTATTGCTAAGGTATACACCACCCGTGTAGGTGGCGGTCCATACCCAACTGAGCTGAATGATGAAATCGGTGAAGGCATTCGTAAGCGCGGTGCAGAGTTTGGTGCTGTTACTGGCAGACCTCGTCGTACCGGCTGGTATGATGCAGTTGCAATGCGTAGAGCTGTAACCATTAATTCTTTAACTGGTTTAGCTCTGATGAAGATGGATGTTCTCGACGGTATGGATGAGATTAAGATCTGTACTGCATACAAGTTAAAGGATGGCACAATCAGTCAGTTGCCTCCACTATCTGCTCACGAGTATGAGGGCATCACTCCTGTTTATGAGTCAATGCCAGGCTGGAAGGAATCAACTTTTGGCATAACCAAGTGGGATGAGCTTCCTGAGAACGCAAAGCACTATATCAAGAGATTGGAAGAGCTGTCAGGGGCTAAGGTTGCAATTTTATCAACCGGTCCTGAACGAGATCAGACTATCTATTTAGACAATCCTTTTGATTAGGATTTGCCTTTTGATTAGGATTTGATTCATTTCGAATGAAAAAACAGGGCAAATGCCCTGTTTTTTGCTTCTGATTATGTTTTTCTATCCGAAAAACTGCAGGAACATTGTAATTATAAATGCGTTTACAAAGTCGATAAACAGGGCTCCAACCATTGGAACCACGAAAAAGGCCTTTGGAGAAGGTCCGTTACCTCCGGTGAATGTTGACATGTTTGCCATTGCATTTGGAGTGGCTCCCATTCCAAATCCGCACTGTCCAACACAGATTACAGCTGCATCGTAATCCTTGCCCATAATTCTGAAAGTCACAAAGTAGGCAAATAAGGCCATGGCAATAGTCTGAACAATTAGAATTGTAAACAGAGGAATAGCCAGATCGATAAGCTCCCATAATCTCATGGTCATAAGAGCCATTGCCAGGAAGTACTGTAGAGAAAGACTGCCAATAACATTAATGGTTCTGATTGGAATGTGTTTTCCCTGAAGATCAAAATAGTTACGAATAATAGACGCAATAATCATTGGTCCAATGTAAGCAGGAAGTATAACTCCGATATTTTTCAGTCCAGTGATAATGAAACTGCCCAGAACCATTGAAATGATAATATATGCGCATCCGGTTAGAAGATGATTTTCATTCATGGTCTTTTCTTCAGGGGAAAGCTTTCCTTCTACCATATCTGTATTAGAAGAGGTCTGGTCAGAGTTTCTGCAGTTATATTTTGCGATTAGTCTTTCTCCAACTGGACCACCAATTATTGAGCCTGCTACAAGACCGAAGGTTGCAGCTGCAATTGATACAGTAAGACCTGCATCCAGTCCGTATCTCTGCAGTTCTGGTCCGAATGCGGCTGATGTACCATGGCCTCCTGTCAGAGGAATTGAGCCTGCTGCCATACCAAGTAAAGGAGATTCTCCGAAAAGCTGTGCAATACCAACGCCAATACCGTTCTGAATTACAATCAGAATAATGGAGCAAAAAAGAAACAGTGCAACACCAATGCCGCCATTAATAAGCATTCTGAAACTTGCGGTAAAACCTATGGTGGTAAAGAACGCAATCATCAGCAGATTCTTTAGCTGCTCATCATAAGTAAAGTAAAATGTGTGCGTCTGATGTCCAATGAGTGTAACTATAGAGAATACGATTCCTCCTAGAACTGGAGAAGGAATAAAGTATCTAGTCAGGATGGGAAAGATTTTCTTTATGTAATGACCTATAAAGAGCAGGATAACAGCCAATCCGAGAGTCATGGTCATATTAAGATCATAGGTATATAAAAAGGATGTTTCTTGCATATTTTTTTCCTGAATAAGAAAAGATTCTGCTTATAAGTAAAAGTTTAATGCTTGATTATCAAATGTACAAAAAATCAGTTTGATCTTGTCGCGGCCTTTAAGGCTAGCTCTTCAAGATTCTTTCTGTACTGTGTTTGAGGTAAGGATGTAAGAGCCTTTTTCGCCTTTTGGACAGCATCAAGAGCAAAATCTTTTGATTTTTGGATGGAATCTGTCTTGTCTATAAAGCTAAGAACAGAATCAAGATTAACGTTTCTGATGGCATCTTCTAGAAGCAGTCTGTCTTCCGTAGAACAGTTCTTTAATGCCAGTATCAGAGGAAGGGTAATTCTTCCGTCTTCAAGATCTTCTCCGATATTTTTACCAAGAGTATCTGAGGAGGAAGTGTAATCAAGAATATCGTCAGCAACCTGAAATGCGATTCCAAGCTGTTTACCATATTCCTGAAGTGACTCAATAACAGATTCGTTTTCGTCACTTAGAATGGCGGCACCTGCGGTTGCCAGCTCAAAGAGTGCTCCGGTCTTGCAGTATATTGTCTGCTCATATTCAGAGATAGAAATGTTCAGATTACCTTGAGTGTGAAGCTGCTTGATTTCACCGGATACTAGCGAGGCCAGAGTATTATTCAGCATATTGCCGATTCTCTGATTATTAATGTCATGGATACAGAAAAAGCATCTGGTGAAAAGGTAGTCACCAGCTAGGACAGCTGCGTGATTTCCATCAGTTTCATTTAAAGTTGCTTTTCCTCTTCTTACAGTTGCCTTGTCAATTACGTCGTCATGAACAAGTGTAGCTGTATGCAGAAGTTCTGTAGCTGCGGCAAAATTCAGAATGGATTTTTTTTCACCCTTATCACCTAGAGCATGCCATGCCATAAGTGATAACATTGGTCTGATTCTTTTCCCGCCGGATTTGACGACTCTTAGACACATCTCATTAATTGAGGCTTCATAAATTGAGTCTGTCAGTACAGACGATAAAATTTCTTCAACGGAATCTAAATCCTGCTGAATAATAATGTCTTGGTTTTCCATGAAATTCTCTCTGTTATCAGCAGTATTGTATCATTATATTAATTTTCAATTAATAAATTTCTTGAAATTAATCTTATTTGGCATTAAAATTCGTACCGCTTTTATAGGTCAGTTAATACAAATCATTTTTTTCTATGTATTAATGGAAGCTTCAAGCCAGAAATATTAATTGTGAGTCTGTGTTAAATAGACTTGCTTTTTATTCTTATTGTCTGTAAAATATTGACCCATTATGGCCCTAGAGGGCAAAGTTTTGTTTGATTGCGGGAGACGAACTCCTGCATTTATTCGGAGTTTGAGCATGTACGCAGTTATTTTTTGCGGCGGCAAGCAGCACAAGGTTTCAGAGGGCGACGTGCTAAGCGTTGAGCTTCTAGATGCTGAGGCTGGCAGCGATATCGAACTAGATAAAGTTCTATTAGTATCAGATGGCACCAACATTAAAGTTGGCGCTCCTTACATTGATGGCGCTAAGGTTACCGCTAAGGTATTGGGCGCACACGGTGGCGAGAAGATTAAGATTGTTAAATTCCGTCGTCGTAAGCACCACCAGAAGGTGACAGGTCACCGTCAGTGGTTTACCGATTTACAGATTACTGGTATTAATCAGTAATATTAGGAGAAAACTGAAATGGCACACAAGAAAGCTGGTGGTTCATCACGTAACGGCCGTGACTCACAAGGTCAGCGTCTAGGCGTTAAGGCTTATGCTGGTGAAGTAGTTACCGCAGGTAGCATCATCGTTCGTCAGCGTGGTACTCATTTCCATGCAGGTGCAAACGTTGGTTTAGGTAAGGATGACACTTTATTTGCTAAGGCAAATGGTAAGGTTACCTTCGTAACTCGTGGTTCTAAGGGCCGTAAGTTTGTTGAGATCGTTGAGACTCAGCAGTAATTCTTAAGAGTTACATTAAAGAGGCTCGCTCCGGCGGGCCTTTTTAGTCTGTGCAAAATGTTTTCTTTTGATGTGGCTGCTGTTGCCACCGAGAAATCAGGAGGATAGTCAGGTGAAATTCGTTGATGAAGCCGTGATCCGAGTAGAAGCTGGTGATGGTGGTAATGGTATAGTCAGCTTCAGAAGAGAAAAATATATTCCTCGTGGTGGCCCAGATGGCGGCGACGGCGGAGATGGCGGTAACGTTTATTTACGTGCCGATACTAATCTGAATACCCTTGTTGATTTCAGATTTACCAAATTCTATAAGGCGGAGCGCGGTAAGAACGGCGGTACTTCCGACTGTACCGGTGCCAAGGGAGAAGATAAGGTATTACTGGTTCCTGTTGGAACACGAGTAACTGATGTTGCAACCGGTGAGGTTATTGGCGATCTTCGCAAGGAAGGTGAAGGTCTGTGTGTAGCTCGCGGCGGCCGTCACGGTTATGGTAATACACATTTCAAATCTGCTACCAATCAGGCTCCAAGACAGAAGACAAACGGTACTCCAGGCGAAAGAAGACAGTTAAAACTGGAAATGCTGCTTGTATCTGACGTTGGTCTGGTTGGGCTTCCTAATGCAGGTAAGTCTACCTTTGTACGTTCTGTATCAGCAGCTAAACCAAAGGTTGCGGATTATCCGTTTACAACTCTTGTTCCTTCTTTAGGTGTAGTTAAGACTTCAGAGGGCAGATCCTTTGTTATTGAGGATATTCCTGGTCTGATTGAAGGTGCTTCAGAAGGTGCAGGTTTAGGTCATCGCTTCCTAAAGCATCTGGAACGCTGCCGTGTTCTTGTTCATCTTGTAGATGTTCATCCGGTTGATGAGTCTGATCCTGTTGATAACGTAATGATTATCGAAAACGAGATCAAACAGTATGCTCATGAACTGTACAATAAGCCTCGCTGGCTTGTTGCAAACAAGGTTGATCTTGGAACAGAGGAAGAAGCTAGAGAAACTCTTGACCGTATTATTGAATCAGTTGAGGTTAAGCCAGAGAGAACCTTTATTATTTCTGGATTAAACAAGACTGGTGTGCCAGAGCTTCTTTATGCACTCCAGGAACTTGTAGATGAGGTTAAACTCAAAGAACAACAGGAACCTGAGAAACCTAAGGCTGATAACTTTGTTTGGACTGAACCTGAACTTCCTGAAAATCGTTTCGATGATGACGACGATTTTGATGATGAGGAAGATGGTCCAGAATTCATTTATAAGGCATAAAAATGGCAGATATTCAGATAATTGTTGCACTGGCTGATAACTTTGTGATTGGTAACAAGGGGGAGATTCCTTGGCATTTATCTGAAGATCTCAAGCATTTTAAAGCAATCACTACAGGTCACCCTGTAGTGATGGGCAGAAGAACCTTCGAGTCAATCGGTCGTGTTTTACCTAACCGCCTAAATATCATGGTAAGTTCAACTTTTGATAAGAAAATTGAAGGGTTGGTTGTTGTTAAGAGTCTTAACGAGGCCATTGAATTTGCAGGTGATAATACTCTAATGGTTATTGGTGGGGCCCGTATGTACGAAGAGGCTCTTCCTTTAGCCTCTGTACTTCACTTAACTAGAATCAGAAAAACAGTGGAAGGGGATACCAGATTCCCTGATTTCTCTGCATATCCTTTCAAACTTGAATCAAGCGAGAGCTTTTATTCTGAGAGTTGTGGTTTTGAATACGTATTTGAAACCTGGAAAAAAGCCTAACTGGTTTTCTTCATTGAACTGAATTCGATTTTTACTCCTGATTTAATTGTGGTTTTCTTACCGTTGTCTATGCACAGACAGGTAAGTTTATTACCCCAGACACAACCTGTATCAAGCGCAATAATATTCTTTTCGTTGCATTCTGCGTTCAATGCTGCCCAATGACCAAAGGTTAGAGTATAGGCATTATTTCGGTACATGAATGGTTTTCCGTACTTAAACCAAGGGTAAAGATGATCTTTTTCTGCTTCTTTTAAGGAGCAGTCTGAATGGCCGTAGTCCAGATTCATTTTCTTATCGCAAAGTCTCATTCTGGTGTAGGCGTTTACGATAAATCTCCAGTAGTTTAAATCACTGCTTTCCAGCTCTTTTGTGTAACATACCGGATGATCTGCATACATGTTTGCTAAAAACAGTTTTCTTGAGACAGGATCGCCTAATACTTTTGCAAATACATCTGAATGTTTCTGGGCTTCTTCAAGATCCCACATAGGATAAACACCGGCATGACTTACTGCGATTTTTTTGCTGTGATCAATAAAAAGCAGAGGTGTTGAATAATAGAAATTAAGGTAGTCATCAAGTCTGTCTGAGCCAAGTAAACCTTCAAGATTATCCTTCTTTCTCGCTTCGTGAAAACCGGCAGCAATAGCAAGAAAATTCAGATCGTGGTTGCCAAGGACACAATGAATTTTATCTGGAAATTTCTGTTTCAGATTAATGATAGTATCAAGAGTCTTTTCAGGTTGAGGGCCTCTGCCGATAAGATCTCCTGTCAGGAAAAGTTCATCTTTACCTGCATTAAAGTCAATTTTATGCAGAAGCTTTGAAAATTCATCATAGCAGCCGTGAAGGTCGCCAAACACATATGCAGACATTTTTTCCCCAAAGTACTCTGTTCTGATACGAAAACAGGATTTTCAACGAAATATTGGTATATTTTAGTCTCTATCGGTGAAAACGCAAACTTCTATTTTTATGCAAAAATAAGTAAAAAACACAGTAATTGGCTATTTTTCGCTGAAAAAATCAATGATTTTTGGGGGATTACTGGTTATTTCTCCATTTAAAAACATATCCACAATCTTGTCATTAAAGAGGTTATAGATAACTCTTAGTGTCTGAGGCGTCCAATCTTCAGATAAAAACAGTTTTCCGTTACCTTTCTGTTCATGACAGATTAGCTCTTTTCCACTGTCGTACAACTGAATGATTTTTATAAGATCACATGTAGCCTGAATAACCGCTTTATTGGCCACATCATGCATGGAATCTCCTGTATTCAGTTCTGGTAGACTCTGGTGCAGTATTTCTCCTCCATCGAGCTTTTGAGTTAATCGATGAATGGTAATGCCTGCCCAGTTTGGTCTTAGCATATAGAAAGGCCAGAAAAGGGTGGTGTTTCCCTTAAACCATGGAGATAGACCTCCATGGATGTTGAAATTATTGCCGTTGTGAAGAGTCAGAATCTTATCATCAAGCTTATGTACTCCGTAGGAAATCATAAGATCTGCTTTTAAGCTGTTTATAAAGTCATAGGTTTTATCTGAATTCAGCTCTTCGAGTTTAATCTCTAAAAATGGAATCTTTGTTTTAAAATCCTCAGCATCTATCTGACTGAAAAATTTCTTCTCGGATTCAGAGCGCTTATTGAAGTGTAGAATGAAGTTTTGCCTGTCCAGATCTGAGAGTGTGGACGGAGGAACCGGCTCGAAGTTCTCTCTAATCTCCATAACCATTCCTGCAAGAAGATTATGTTTTAGCAGTTCCTTTGCTACAAACAGATGTCTTGGATGAGAGCCGCATAGCAGTACAACTTTTTTCACAAATAAAATCCTTATCTTGTTACTTAATGATCTGAATAAGACCTTTTTCTTCAAGAATATCGGCAACTCCCTGAAGAGCTGAACAGCTACAACCAAGTCTGCGGGCAATATATGACAGCGGTTTGGTTCCGTCGCTATAATTGAGCAAAAACATGACTCTTCTGATAAAGGCCGGATTATTTATAATATCGTTCATACTTGAATCTTTTCTAGAGCCGTTTGTATTTACTCCAGGATATAAAGCATAATCTCCGAGTTTAATTTCTCCGTTTGGATAGTTGTTCTGGTAATACTTTTCCTTTTCATGAAGCAGTAACAGCCTTTCAAGCTTGTTGCATGAATCTACAAGCGATTCCATTCCCATAAGAGCTTTATTATCTAGAGATGTATGGTACTCAGGGTAGGAACCGTAAACCTTTCTTGCTATCTGAGATATTGGCAGATTCAGTCCGGTAGAGCAGTACTGTCTCTCATCTGATCCACAGGAAGGATCAAAGTGTTCAACTCTGATATGTCGTTTATCCTGAGGAGTATTATCTTCCCAGAAGTCTGAGTAGGTCCCATCATTGATCCTGTCTACAAGAAGATCAAAAGGAGAATCCTCTTTTCGTGATTTTTTAAGACGGAATGTATCCTGCAATCCTCCAAGACAGGTTAGAACAAGACCTGCAAAGGTATTGGCCTTTATGCTCTCATAATGATCAGAGATGTAGGCAATGGAACCAATTGTTTCTGGATTGATAAGAAATCTGTAGGAGAAACGACGCTGTTTCCAGCTTTTTATTCTCTGATAAAGCATCGCCTGAACAATCGGTCCACTCAGCTCATTGTTTGCCATTGAGGGGTGACACAGATACGCTGTGATAAGAATTTCCTTCTTTGATTCTCCTTCTAGCAGGCACTCTCCGTTGACCAGTCTGCCATCTGTAAACTCACTTTTAATGCAGGCATGATAGTTTTTATTTTTCATGGAGAGAAGCTGTTTCTGCGTCATGCAGAATCCCCAGTTATCTTTGTAATATGAGGTTGTATAAGGTACTGCATCTTCAAGATGAGGGGAAACAAAAATGTGTTTCTTTAATTCATCTAGAGGTATGACTTCATCAATTGGCTGAGAATAATTGACTACATACAGGTTGTTATCTTTAAAATCTATAATTCTGTTATTATCCAGATCTTCTATGAAAGCTTCATGAATAACCCATTCCTTTGGTATTTTCCAGTTTAGAACCTGCTTTCCTGTAGGGTAAGATAGAAGATTAAAAGGTATATATTCACAAAGAATTTCTAGAGATTTTCTATATCCCTCACCAAGAATACTTCTGTTTAGAGGAAACAACCTGTCAAAAAGGCTGTTTATCTCTTTGATACTGTACAGACTTTTTTTCATACTAAATTATAATTAATTGTTTTATAAGGAATTATAAAAATCGATAGACCTCTGTTTAATTATGGTTGATTTTAGCAGTAATGATTATTAAAGAATTTGTTTTCTGTTGTTTTTTAAATATTTTTTTTCTTAAATGGAAAAAAATAGATACCTTAGGAAGAATGACCGATTTTTTTTAAGTAAAATGTTTTTCTAAAAAAAGGAAAAGGACACAACAATGCCATTTATCAAAAAAAGTTTTATTACAGAAAAGCTGTTGCCTAATGTGGCTATTGAGAAGCTGATAAATAATTATGTTCAGTTAAAAAAAGCAGGTTCAAACTACACCTGCTGCTGTCCTTTTCACCATGAGAAAACACCTTCTTTCAGTGTGACACCCTCAAAACAGATGTTCTACTGCTTTGGTTGTAAAGAACATGGCAATGTCATTGATTTTGTAATGAAATACAAGAATCTTGGCTTTGTTGAAGCTGTAGAAGAGGTTGCTCAATTTGCGGGAATTGAGGTTGAATACGATAAGTCATCCTCTCATTCAAAAGACGAGTATGACCGGCTGAAAGAATACTACGAGCTGATGGACAGATGCGCCTCTCTGTTTTCATCCTGCCTGAAATCTGCAGAAGGACAAGTCGGCTACAATTATTTTAAAAACAAAAGAGGTCTTTCTGATGAAACTATTCAGAAATGCCGTCTGGGTTTTGCTCCTGCAAATCCAAGATTTCTTCAGGATGCAATCTGCAGAAATCCCGGGGATGAAAAGAAACTGATTGATCTCGGTTTACTGGTTCAGGGGCAGTACGGTGTTCATGCCATGTATCGAAACAGGGTTATGATCCCTATCTTTGATAAAAGAGGACGCATTATCTCCTTTGGTGGTAGAACCATGGGAGACGATAAGCCTAAGTACATGAACACCAAGGAAACTGCGATTTACAGAAAGCGACAGGAACTTTTCGGTCTATATGAAAGTCTTCTGGCTAATAACAACCGCCCTCAGCGCCTGGTTGTTGTAGAAGGCTACATGGACGTAATCTCAGTTCGTCAGGCTGGCTGTTCCTATGCTGTTGCGTCTTTGGGTACAGCAACAACACCAGAGCAGATTCAGACGATGTTCCGTTATACAGATAGAATTGTTTTCTGTTATGACGGTGATAGTGCCGGTAGAAATGCAGCATGGCATGCTCTGCAGATTATTACTCCAATCATGCAGGAAGGAAAGGAGATCAGTTTTGCTTTTCTACCTCCGGAGCATGATCCCGATTCACTCGTAAGAGAAAAGGGGCTGGACGCCTTTGTAAAGTTTCTTGATGAGGCAATGAGTTATCCGGAGTTTCTGGTTCTGCATAATTCACAGTCTTTTAACCTGCAGGATCCGAATGAATTATCAATTTTTATTAATAATTCTATAAAACTTATTGCTCAGATCCCTTTGTCTGCGGTGCAGATGGTGTGTATAAAACTTTTGTCAACACCATCGGGAATTTCAGAAAATCAGCTGTATGACATGCTTAAAGCCAATAAGGATTCTGTAAAAGAAAATAAGTCAGAGCAGAGAATAATCTCAGAATCCTTTAATAACGACAGAAAAGCAGAAGCAGGGGAAGTACTGAAAACTCCAATGAGAAAGCTAATGGCTTTTATTGTTCAGCAGCCGATTGTTGTTTCTTCGGTATATCATGAGTTTTCTCTAGATACTTTTGTTGCCCTGTGCAAGCGAATGAACGTAAACGGAAGCTCTCATCTTGAAGGTATTCTGCAACTGATTTCTGAAAATCCAGAAATCACTCCTGCAAACTTTATTGAACTTACCAGAGGAACGGAATACGAAAAAACAGTTCGTTTCTTAATGGATGCTCCTCTGAACCTTGTTACCACAACAGGAGCCGAGCTTCCTTTCAATGACAGAATTGATTATTTTGCGGTACTGCTGGGAGATGTTCTTTTAAAACCATTGAAAGAACGAGCTCAGATGCTGAAAATTCAGCTATCTCAGGGAAATCCGAATGCTCTTGAAGAATATGGGGTAATCCAGAGAATAATCAGAAATAATCAGAAATAGAAGCGTTAAACAAAGAAAAAAGCCTGCCATATCTTAACAATGGCAGGCTAATTCCTTGACTGATAAATATAAAATAGGTAAAATACTTCTTCGAAATATGGCCCATTAGCTCAGTTGGTCAGAGCAGACGACTCATAATCGTTTGGTCTCCCGTTCAAGTCGGGAATGGGCCACCACTCCATTAAATCTATTCAGATTTCTTTTTCTCTAATACAGTTGGACACTTACTCATACTGTCTTTTGTTGCAGTTACGTAATGACCGTTTTCTTCAACCATCACGGAACCGTTTGTACTTCCAGTTACAAGACGAACTTTCTTGCCGACCCCGTACATACAGGAGAATGGCATATCAACAATCATTGGGCCATTTTCTGTCTCAATTGTCATTCTTACACCGTCAGTTCTATCTGCCAGCATTGAATAACCTTTTCCTGCAAGTAAACCAGCTCCTGCTCCAACAAGTGTTCCTGTGGTATGACCGTTGAGCATATTACCGACGATCGCTCCTGCAACAGCTCCCATTACCGCATTGGTAGAGGAATCCTGCTGTTTGTTATTCATATCTACACGTTCAATATCTGTAATTGTTCCGTCATAAAAGGTATTTACAGAGCCCGCTTCAGTGGTTGGGTTAGTACAGCCGTTTATGGCTAGGACAGATGCTGCAATTACGACTGCTGGTAAAGAATATTTATAATTCATGATTTTTATGTCCTTGTAGTAAGTTCTCACCAAACGTTATTTTAGGAATATTATCTCATTTTTGCTAAAATCGTTTCTGTTAAAAATAAAAAAAATGTTCAGTATATGTCTAAGAAAAGTATAGTTTATAAGAATTATCAAAATCCTGTTAAAATCAAGATTTCTGAAGTTAACTCCTTCGGACAGGGCATTGCTTATTATGAAGATAGCGAAATTTATGTAGAAGGCGCCCTTGAAGGAGAGGTCCTTCTTGTTGAGATCGGAGAGCCTTTTGCAAATGGCTCTAAAAGAAGACCGGGAAGAATTTTATCCTTTATAAGCAAATCAAAGGACAGAGCTGAAAATTTCAATGAACTGGAGCATCCTTCCCTATATGCCTATGGTCACATGACTTATGAGGCAACATTGAGAAAAAAGAAACAGGATATTATTTCTGCGGTAAAGAAAGCAGGCTTATCTTCTGAGCTTGTGGAAGATGTTCATCCCTGTGATATATCTAAGCCATCAAGATATAAATCCATAAGACATTTTTCTCTTGAAAACGGCAGAATTATTAATGGATTCTTTAAGAGTCGTTCTCATGAAGTTATTGAAATAAGATCATCCAAATATGAACCTGCCTGGTTTTCCGAGTTTGCTTCCGCGTTATGTGCAAAGCTGACGGAACAGAACATCTCTGTGTATGATGAAGCATCCTGCAATGGAGAATTGAGAGCTCTTTATTTAAGAGATACTCTTGAGGGAAAATTATGCACTCTGATCCTGTCTTCAAAGGCTTCTGATGCATTAAAACTTTCTTATCTGAATACGGCCAGACAGTTTGGAATTGATTCCATATACATAAACGTTAATTCTGACAGGGGCAACCGAATTCTTGGTGATACCACTTATCTTGTGGACGGAAAGGAGACTGTAGAACTTCCTTTATGCGGATATAGATTTGCTGCTGGACCTCATACCTTTTTGCAGGTTAACTATCCGGTTGCATGTCAGTTGTATGAGGAAGCTGTTAGCTGGTGTGGAGAGGATAAAGAGTCAGTTGCTCTGGATTTATGCTGTGGCGTAGGTACTATGTCACTGTGTCTTAGTCCTTTCTTCAAAGAGGTGTACGGCCTGGAAATAGTGGAGGAATCAATTAGTGCTGCAAAGAACAACGCCCGCCTCAATGGAGTGGAGAACGTGTTCTTTGAGGTAGCTGATATTACTAAAGGCCTTACTGATCAGCTTAGAAAGAAAAATATTCGAGCAATTATCTGTGATCCTGCAAGAGCAGGAATTGGAGAGAAAGCCTGTCTTCAGTTATGCAGGCTGAAAGCCCCTTTGAAACTGGCTTACATTTTCTGCTCTCTGACAGCTCTGTCTCGAGATTTGATGACTTTGTATGCAAACGGCTTTAAGGTTAAAGCAGTAAAAAGCTTTGATATGTTTCCTTTCTCTTCGCATGTGGAGACTATTTGTCTTCTTGAGAAGATGTAATATTCTCAAAACTCAGTCCATTAAGAACGGAGTTAAAAACAAAAAGGCTACATTGTACCAGTTTGCAAAGAATCAACTCTTTCCAGAAGTAGAAGTTTTTCTTTTCGTTCAAGTCCTCCGGAGTATCCGGTAAGTTTACCTCCTGAGCCTATGATCCTATGGCATGGAATGATTATCGCTATAGGATTATGTCCGACAGCTCTTCCTACAGCCTGAGCGGACATGTGACGCTGTCCCTGTTCTGCTGCGAGCCTTTTGGCTATTTCGCCATAGGTTGTGGTTTGTCCGTATGGAATTTTTTGTAATTCATTCCATACTCTTTCCTGAAAGGCTGTACCTTTAAAAGTTATTTCCGGACTAAAGTTAGGACACCTTCCTGCAAAATAAATAGCAAGCCAGTTCTTTGCAAGCGTGAATACCGGCAACTCTTTCTCTGAGTGAGGACTATCCATTGTTCCTGCATAGTTGTTCTGATCAAAAAAACACAGTCCTGTCAGTTTTGTACCGTCACTAGAAAGTGTTATCTTTCCAAGAGGCGACTCATAGTAATTTACAAAGTCCATTTATCTCCAATTTTTTGTACTGATGATACTTTGATAAGACTATTATTTGCCTCTTCTCCATAAAAATACAGTCTTGTGAGCTATTTCTAGGCTTGTTTTTACCGAAAGTGATAAGGTTAAAGGGAAATAAAGCAAATTTAATCAGAAAAATTTCTCGACAGTTTTTTGAGGATGTGAAAAACATGTCTTACGGCTTACAGATTGCTTCTTTTATTATCATCTTCATTGTGGTAATGGAGTTTTATCGTTACAGAAGGTTGAAGCTGTACACTACAAAAATGTTTGAGGTTCTGATTTTCTTTTCAGCTTTAAGTATTCTGTTTAAATCTCTATGTCTGTTTTCATATTACCATCCGGAATACTTCACCATATTAAGTACCAAGATAGTTCACCAGCTTTTCTTTGTTACTGTAAATATCAATATCTGGCTGATTTATATGTATATTGATCTTAGAACCAGATCAATTAAAAACTATACAAATGCGCAGTTTGTACTGAGAACTCTTCCTCTGTGTGTATCTTTTCTTATGGTTATTTTTGGAGATATAGGTTACCATTCAGAGGGAGATGAAGCCTACTCTTATGGGATAATCTCTCAAAGCAGCTATCTGGCTTTTGCCTGTTATTTCCTGCTTATTGTTTTTATGCTTTTAAGGTCAGATCCTTCGAAGGAAAAACGTTTCTACTATGAATATGTTTTATTTCTTTTTATCTGGCTTGTAACAGCGACAGTTCAGTATTTCTTCCCTTTTATGCACCTGTCATCAGCTTCGTCATGTGTGGCAGTGCTGTGTTTCTATCTGATTTTTGAAAACCCTAAGGAGCATACGGATAAGGATATACCATCGGCTTTTTCAAGATATTCATTTGAATATACAATTCAGGAGTTTTTTAAACTCAGACGCCATTTCTGGGTGATTAATTTTTCTCTGCAGAATGTTGAGTCAATCAGAGCAACTTATGGTCAGAAAGTCTGCTTAGAATGCATAGAAAAGGCAATTATGACGATTCCTGAATTTAAAAGCCGCAATATTTTCAGAACCCTTGAATACAGTTTCGGTTTCATAATTAGCTCAAAAGAAGATCTTGAGCATCTTTATGGTAACTACAAATTATCAGATAGAACTCTGCTGCTGTCAGATTACATGGTAACACCTTCTTTTTCAGTCTGTTCTGTTGAATGTCCTAATATCGTGTCTGATTCAGAAGATCTGATGGATTTGCTTTCATTTTGTAGAAATGCAGATGAATATGGTAATAATCACTCCATTCAGGTAATTGACAAGGCAACTGCAGATCGGAGAGAGTATAGAGAGGAGATTGAAACTCTACTTCAGAAAGCCATTGATGAGGATGGTTTTGATGTGTATTTCCAGCCAATTATCAATTCTGTTTCTAGAAAATGCGTATATCTTGAGGCTTTGATAAGACTTAAGGCCGAATCATCTCAGGGGTATGTTTCTCCTGATGTATTTATTCCTATTGCCGAGAAAAAAGGTCTAATCTATCAGCTCGGTGACAGAGTAATAAACAAGGTCTGCAGTTTTATCAGAAAATACAATCTGGATAAGAAAAATATTATTCAAGGAATTGCTGTAAATCTGTCGGGAATACAGCTCTCAGAGCCATCATTACCTTATCGTCTGCATCAGGCTGTTAAGAACTATAATCTTTCTCCTAAGTTTATATTTTTTGAAGTCACAGAAACCGCTGCGGTTCATTCTGGAAAAATTGCTCAGTCTAATATATCTAAGTTAAGAAAATTAGGATATAAGCTGTCAATGGATGATTTTGGCACTGGATATTCTAATTTCTACAATATGGCCTCTATCAGTTATGATTTAATCAAGATTGATAAATCTCTGATCTGGCAGGCATTTGATGAAAAAAATAGAAAATCTATGACGGTTCTTCTGTCTATCATCAACCTGGTTCATTCGATAGGCTGCTCTATTGTGGCTGAAGGTGTTGAAACTGATGCACAGGCAAATTATTTTAAGGAATGCGGAATTGAGTTTCTACAGGGCTTTTATTTTTCAAGACCTTTACCGTCAGATTTGATTCTTGAGTATCTTGAGAAGAATTCAGAGATACACTGTCCGCTGGAATCTTTAAATATTATCAGTCATTAAAAGATATTTACTCGCCGAGCGGAATGAAAACCTCCCGCGTGTGGGGAGGTCTGTGTTGTTTGAAATTATGCTCCTAGTCCGTTGAACTCAAGTACAACTTCTCTAGAAAAGACTCTTTCGCAGTAGCGGCATTTCATCTGGATCTGATTTCCTTCTGTAGAAATCTTAAAACGAGCATTTGCATCTTTTTCCTCGTTGGTGATGCAGTTGCTGTTTGGACATTTGAAAACACCTACAGTTTCTGCTGGCAGTCTTAATTTGTATTTATCTACTACCTTGTAGTCCTCAATCTGATTGATGGTTGCATTTGGAGCTAGAACTGCAATCTGTTCTGTTTGTGCTGGAGAAAATACAACATCAGCAATCTTAATGATATCTTTCTTGCCGAGATCACCTGAGCGCAGGTTGAATCCAACAGTAAGCTGATTGCCTTTCCCCAGGAATTTAAACATACGAATGATATTGATTGCCTGTCCAGGGGCAATATGATCGATTACAGTTCCGTTAGCAATAGCCTCAACAAGGAGTTTTGATTTGTTGTTTTCTACATGAGCTTCTGACATCTTAAATCTCCTTGTTCAGAACTAGTGAAAGAATAGCTTCGCGGGCATATACACCGTTAGCTGCCTGTTTGAAGTAATATGCGTAAGGGGTATCATCTACAGAAGAAACAATTTCATCAATTCTTGGCAGAGGGTGAAGAATCTTCATGTTTTCCTTTGCATCTGCAAGTGTTTCTGGGGTAAGGATGTATTTTGATTTTAAGTGTTGATACTCTGTTTCATCGAATCTTTCTTTCTGAACACGAGTCATGTAAAGAATATCAATCTTTGGCATTACTTCTTCTAGACTGCTGTGTACTGAGAAAGTAATACCTCTCTTGGTCAGATCATCAAGAATGTACTGAGGCATTGCCAGTGATTCTGGAGAAACCAGATAAATTCTTGCATTGTATAAGGATAAGGCTTCTGCCAGAGAGTGTACTGTACGCCCATACTTCAGATCACCGACAAAGGCGATTGAAATATCCTCAAGTCTGCCCTGAGTTTCCATTATGGTAAACAGATCTAGCATGGTCTGAGATGGATGCTGGTTTGAACCGTCACCTGCGTTGATAACAGGCACAGGTGATATATCTGCAGCTAATCTTGCGGCACCTTCCTTGTTATGTCTTATTACAAGGGCATCTGTGTAGGAGGTGATGATTCTCATAGAGTCCATGAAGGTCTCGCCTTTCTTTCCTAATGAGGTGTTGGCCGCATCAGGGAATCCGATAACTCTTCCGCCTAGTCTCTGAATAGCAGTTTCAAATGAAAGACGGGTCCTGGTTGAGCCTTCAAAGAAAGTTACACCGATAAGTTTGTCTTTTAACAGATCAGTGCGTGGATTCTTCTTAAGCTCAAACGCAGTTTTAAGAATTAATTCGATATGGTCTTTAGAGAATTCAGATATAGAGATTATATCTTTTTGGAAAAGTGGATTTGTCATGTTTTGTCCCTTTACTGTTAGAAAACCAGCAAGAACTGGGACGCATTCGCTTTCAGGAGCGCTTGCGTTTACGCTGTTCCTGAAAGCTACATTATACTCTAGAAGACATTTTTTTTGTGAAGTTGCGGAAATTTAAATCTAGATGGTTACTAACCGCCTGAAAAATCGCTTTTTACTTAAGATGCATCTAAATTTAATTTGCACTAAAAATGTGCTGACAATACAATATGTATTTTAAACTATTCACCTTTTGTATTGTTTTTCTGAAGTATCTCCAGCTGAAGAATTCCCTCTCTGTAGATTTTTGAAAAATCTTTAAATTCTAGTAACGGATTTTCTTCACCAAAAATATTTCCAGACAGACAAGCCATCAGGAAAATACTGTACAGGGAGGAAAAGAAGTAATCTGTCATTTTCTGGCTTACATTCAGTCTGGCACAGTGTTGATTCCAAAGCTCTTTTGTTGGAAGAATTGATTCCTCGTTCATCATCTTGGCAATATACGGATGTTTTATTGCCAGGTTGAAAAGCATCTGATAACGATGGATAAAACGAGGTTCATCAAAGAACTTTTCAATACCTATAACAGCATTGTTGAACAGTTCTCCAACAGTTTTGCTTTCATACAGACTTGCGTGCTGAATGATTGGCATATGTGAGACAAAACTTTTGTGCAGAATTGCCTTAAGGATTTCATTTTTGTCCTTAAAATAAAGATAGATGGTTGATCTTGCCATCTTTCCTTCTTTTGCAATATCTGAAAAAGTTGTTTCCTCAAAACCATTTTCAAGAAAAAGCTTGTCGGCGCAGGCTAAGATCTCGTCGGCTCTTGATTCTTTTCTTCTTACTCTTTGTTTCTGTTCTGCCATATTCATCCTCGTTAGGGACAATATACTTAGTTTTTACATATTATACAATTAGTCATATTTAAAATATCTGCGTGTTTTAAATCCAATATTTCTAAGTCCTTACTAAGCGAGCTCCGATACTCTGTGACTCAGCAAGACAAACTTGTTTTATTAGGAGCTGTTTTGTATGAAATTAAGTAAAATCCTGACTGTTTCTGCTTTAGTATTTGGCTTATCATCTGCAAATGTATCTTATGCAGGAGATAGTTTTGGATTCTTCTACAGTAAGGACGGAAGCAATCTCTCTTATAGTAGTGGTTACCCATTCTATCCTAGACATCATCGTCCACATGAGCACATAGTGGAGCATCATCATTTTTATCATGAGCCACCTCGTCCTCATCATCACCATCATCACCATCCCCATCACCACCATCACCACTGGGATGACTAATGAAAAAAATATTATTTAAAATAAGGTTTGAAATTTAGTAAATATTTAGCTAAAAATCTGTAAAAACATATAGATAGAGTTGTTTGTAATTATGGATTCGTATTCTTTATGATATATGTGGTGTTTAATTTTATGAACAATTTTACAAATAACTCTTTACAAATACACTGGTTTTAAAGATAATACTACGGCAAAATCTACAGGGGCATAGTTCTAATGGTAGAACAGCGGTCTCCAAAACCGACGGTTGTGAGTTCGAGTCTTACTGCCCCTGCCATCCTTCATAATAATCATATTTTCCATAGAAAAACGAAGACAGTTAAAGAATACCTTTGTGTTCTAGGTCTTTTCTATTTGCTTGTCATTCCTTTATAATAAGTTTTATTTTGTAGCAGGTTCTTTTGCTCCTGGACTATTGCTGAACTCATCAACATAAAAAAAAATGATATTAAAAAACACTCAGATTATATGGAAACTTAAAGAGGGGACTGTATTAAAGTATGGTCCTCATCAGGATACTAATGAAGAGGTTAAAACTTCAGAAGTTGCAGTTAAGTCTGAGTGTGTCCAGGAAGTTCCTCACGAGATAAAATCAGAAATTACAGAGCAGAGTTCTTTATCTGAACTGAAAATTGATTCCGTTTTACCTTCGCTCGAAACATCGACTGTTTCTCAGGAATCACCTGTTTCAGATGGTAATGGTAAAGACGTACAGGTAAATACTCAGATAGGCCGCATTGAGCAGGCCTATCCTGAAAGTGTAAATGCTAATCTTGTCAATCTTGCTAATACAAGCCCTTTGGTCGATGGCGTTGTTTTGAACTCACCCAATACAGTTCAGCCTTTAGGAGCAAGATGGCAGTCTTTACCATACAGACTAAGAGCAAAAAGAGCAGATGTTTTTGTGGATATGCAGTCATCTGTAGATTATCTCAACTCTCTTGTGGATTTTCTTATCAGCAAAGGTTTGGATGTTAAAGAGTATAACGATGAAGTTCGTTATCTTCCATCTGACATTATTCTTGCTGATGCATCAAGACTTATCGATGCTGGTACAGTTCTTGTTTTACAGAGAGGAAAACGCTATATCTGGGAAGCTCTTTTAAAAGAGTTCGGAGCGCGACTGAATGGCAAATAATCCTTTTTACACAAGAATTCTGACCAGAGAGGATCTTTCTTTGGTCAAGAGTATGGAAAAAATCGAGTTTCGTACTCAGAAAAATGCTTGGAATGCCCAGTCGCTAATCGAGTGCTTTGATGACAGTTATTTAATCATTGGCCTGTTTAATTCACAGTCTTTAATCGGTTTTTCTGTCATTTACAACACAAAATTTACCACAGATCTTCTTACTATAGGGGTTGATCCTGATTTTCAGGGAAAGAAACTGGGAAGCCTTCTTTTAAGGGATACCCTTATGGTAGCTCTTAACAATCAGGTTCAGGAGTGTTTTCTTGAAGTAAGGGTAAGCAATATTGTTGCTCAGAATCTGTATAAGAAATTCGGTTTCAAGATCGTTGGAACCCGTCCCGCCTATTACAATCCTGTCGGAAATTCTCCTGCTGAAGATGCCTATACCATGCATCTGTGTGATATTAAAGAAAATGTTGATAAGACGCTCGCACTTTAACATTGTTCATGTTTATTTCTTCTGCTTATTTTGCTAAAAGTATTTAGTGATGTCCTATCTTTAGTGTTAAATAGATTATTCAGCCTGTTTTTTTATAATTTATAAAAAAACACGATAATACAAAACGTTATGCACTAAATGGAAGCAATTGATTTTTATAAAGAAATTAATTTAATAATTTTTAACTAATTGAAATTTAAGCCTTTAATGACTAGCGAGGGAGATTATTAGCGAATATAAAACAGTTTTGAAAAAAGCTACATTTTGTAGGAAGGGTATAGAACCTATAATACATAAGGAAGTAGGACTAATTGTCTTCTTTTAAAATACAATGTTGTCACGAAAGTGTCTTTAATCAAACAGGGAAATGCGATGCTTATAGGTATTCCTAAAGAAAGTTTAAGCGGTGAAACTCGAGTTGCTGCAACTCCTGACACTGTTGCAAAACTTAAAAAATTAGGCTTTGAAATTACTGTTCAAAGCGAAGCTGGTGCGCTTTCAAGTTTTGACGATGCTGCCTATGAACAGGCAGGTGCAAAGGTTGTCAATAAAAAGCAGGTATGGGGAGCTGATATTATTTTCAAGCTCAATGCTCCAACCGATGCTGAAATTGAACTGATGCATGAAGGTCAGACCTTAGTAAGCTTTATTCGTCCTGCCCAGAATAAGGAGCTTGTTGATAAGCTGAATGCTAAAAAGGTAACTGTTTTAGCAATGGACATGGTGCCACGTATTTCACGTGCTCAGTCTTTAGATGCTTTATCTTCAACTGCAAACATTTCTGGTTATCGTGCAGTTATTGAAGCCGCTCATGCCTTCGGCAGATTCTTTACCGGACAGGTTACTGCTGCTGGTAAGGTTCCTCCTGCAAAAGTGATGGTTATTGGTGCTGGTGTAGCAGGTCTTGCTGCAATCGGTACTGCTCACTCATTAGGCGCTATTGTTCGCGCATTTGATACTCGTCTTGAAGTTGCCGACCAGATTAAGTCTATGGGTGGCGAATTCCTAAAGCTCGATTTTAAGAATGAAGACGGTGGCTCAAGTGACGGTTACGCAAAGGTAATGTCTGATGAGTTTATCAAGGCTGAAATGGAATTATTCGCAAAGCAGTGTAAGGAAGTTGATATCATTATCACTACCGCTGCAATTCCTGGCAAACAGGCTCCTCGTCTAATCAGCAAGGAAATGATTGCCACAATGAAGCCTGGTTCTGTAATTGTTGATCTGGCTGCCGCAACCGGCGGTAACTGCGAAGGCACTGAAGCCGGCAAGGTAGTTACTACTCCAAACGGTGTCAAGATGATTGGTTACACCGATCTTGCTGCCCGTCTGCCTGCTCAGTCATCTCAGCTGTACTCAACCAACCTTGTAAATCTTGCAAAACTTCTATGTAAGAACAAGGACGGACTGATAGACGTAGATTTTGAAGATGTTGTTCTACGCAATATGACTGTTACCAAGGATGGAGAAGTTACCTTCCCACCTCCAAAGATCAGCGTTTCTGCTGCTCCTCAGGCTACAAAGGCCGCTGAGGCTCCTAAGGTAGAGCCAAAGAAACCAAACACCGCTCTGAAGATCGGTTGTCTGGTTGGCATGGTTGTGCTGTTTATGTTAATGGGCGCATACGCTCCATCAGAGTTCCTGCCTCACTTCACCGTATTCGTACTGGCTGTTGTGGTTGGTTACTACGTTGTATGGAATGTTTCTCATTCTCTACATACCCCTCTGATGTCTGTAACTAATGCTATTTCTGGTATTGTGGTTGTTGGTGCCATGGTTCAGATCAGTAACAGTTCAATTCTAATCGGCATATTTGCCTTCATTGGTGTGTTAATCGTATCCATCAATATTTTCGGTGGTTTCGCAGTAACACGTCGTATGCTGGCAATGTTCAGAAAACAGCAATAGTAGGTAAGGAGATAATTTAGTATGTTGTTAGGTTTAACTCATATGGCCTACATTCTTGCAGCGCTACTGTTCATTACAGCGCTTGCAGGTCTATCAAAGCAGGAAACTGCAAAAATGGGCTGTTTGTCTGGTATGGTTGGTATGACCATTGCTCTTATTGCAACTTTCACCACCGTAAGTCCATTTGGTTTTGCTGCAATTATCGTTGCAATGCTGATCGGTGCTGTTATCGGTCTGTATGTTGCTAAGAAAGTTCAGATGACTCAGATGCCAGAGCTGATCGCCTGTCTGCACAGTTTTGTAGGTTTAGCTGCTGTTCTTGTAGGCTTTAACAGCTTTATCAAGTTAGGTGCAGATCCTGCTACTGTTGCAAGCTGCGCAGTTCCTTTTGAAGGCTCAACACAGGAAGTTTTAGAGAAGGTTGCTCAGTGTAAGGAGCAGGCTGTATCAGCTTTAGCTCACCCACAGATGACACTGGCAATGTTCAATACTGAGCTTGTTGAAATCTTCCTGGGTATTTTCATCGGTGCTGTAACCTTTACCGGTTCCATCGTTGCTTATGGTAAGTTAAATGGTACTTATCAGCTGAGAATCTTTAAATCAGCTCCTTTAACCTTACCTTTTGGCAATGCTATGAACCTAGGTGCTCTGGTTGTATCATTCCTTCTGTTAATCTGGTTCGTAGCCGGAGCTGAAGTTTCTACTCTGTATGCTCCAGTTCTGCCTCTACTGGCAATGACCATCATTGCTCTAGTATTCGGTGTTCATCTGGTTGCTGCAATCGGTGGTGCTGATATGCCTGTTGTTATTTCAATGCTGAACTCATACTCAGGATGGGCTGCAGCTGCATCAGGCTTCATGCTGTCAAACGATCTTCTGATTGTTACCGGTGCTCTGGTAGGTTCTTCAGGTGCTATTCTGTCCTACATCATGTGTAAGGCAATGAATCGTTCATTCATCTCTGTTATTGCAGGAGGCTTCGGTAACGAAGTTGTTGTAAGTAAGGATGATGAGCAGATGGGCGAGTATCGTGAGCTTAAGGCTGCAGATGTTGCTGAGCTTTGCAAGAATTCAAGCTCTGTAATCATTGCTCCTGGTTATGGTATGGCTGTAGCTCAGGCTCAGAATGCAGTAGCATCTCTAACCGAGAAATTAAAGGCTCGCGGTGTTGATGTTCGCTTTGCAATTCACCCTGTAGCAGGTCGTCTGCCTGGTCATATGAACGTTCTGTTAGCAGAGGCAAAGGTTCCATATGATATCGTATTCGAGATGGATGAAATCAATGATGATTTCGAGAATACTGATACTGTACTGGTTATCGGTGCTAACGATACTGTAAATCCAGCAGCTGCTGAAGATCCAACCAGCCCAATCGCAGGTATGCCTGTTCTTGAGGTTTGGAAGGCTCGCAATGTAGTTGTATTTAAGCGTTCAATGAATCCTGGTTACGCCGGTGTTCAGAACCCGCTGTTCTTCAAGGAAAACTCAGCAATGTGCTTTGGTGATGCTAAGAAGACAGTTGAAGAGATTGTTGCTAACATTTAATTATTAACAAAATCTTTATAAAAAACCTCTAGTTATTAAAATTAGAGGTTTTTTTTTATTTTTTTTCTAAAGTTCACCTGCAGGAATTCCGATAACATGTGTAGAGGGGAAATTTAAACTAATTTTTAGGAGGAAAGTATGAGTATAGATGCAAGTGCACTTACCAGCATTCAGAATGCTATTTCCAGCTTTTCTTCTTCTGGAACTCAGAATACAGATTCTAAGAACTATGCTCAGATCTTAACTGAAGCCAGTGCTTCAGTAAGTACAGAGACTAGGTTTAAGAAAGCTTTTGAAGAGAAACTTAAGAAAGCTACTGGTTCTGAAGATGTTGAGATTAGCAAAGATGCAATTGAGGCTTTGAAGAAATTCAATGAGTCTGGTACTCAGGATGCAGAAAAAACTGATAAGAAAACATCAGATTTATCCTATACCTACGATTACATGACTTTGAAGAAGCAGCGCGAGCAGAATCAGGCAAAGATTGATCAGGAAATTGCTGACAGGTATAACCCAAAGACAGCAGTTCAGGATGAAAGCTCAACCCTGTCTGAGGATAGTGAATCTGCTCCTGTAGCAGCTGATGCAGCTTCATCAGCCTCTTCATCAATAAATACTCAGCCTAGAGCAGAAGTTCAGACTGCGTCAGATGATGATGGGCTAACAGATCCCCATGGAAGAAGACCTGAGCCTGTTCAGAACGAGTCAGTTTCTCAGAATGATACTAATGTAAGTGGAGCTGATGAAATGTCAGAGTCAGCTACCCTAAGTAATGTATAAAAATGTAATTGCGTGATAATTGACCTGAAATCTGCATCTGGAAACGTTCGGATGCAGATATCTGTTTGTGATTAAGGATGTTGAGAGTTCTCTTCATCCTTTTTTTGTGCATTGTCATCCTCAAGAATAACCCAGGTGCATGGGGTCTGTCCTGCCACAACCTTTCCTGAGGCGCTGATCACTCTGGCGATTGAGGCAGATGAATTAACCACAATCATTGAGGTAATGGTGGATTCTAGCTGTTCTGATACATGATTGATATCAATGTTGATAATTGGGGTTCCTGTCTCTACTCTGTCGCCAATACCAACATTAGAGCTCAACCCCTCTCCAGTAAAATTAGAGGTTCCGATTCCAAAAGTGACGTAAACTTCAATTCCGCTGTCGGTTCTGATTGCAAATGCATTGTTGGATGCAACCAGACGTGAGACTATACCTGAGCAAGGTGCAAGTATATGAGAATCATCTGGAATTATGGCAACTCCATCTCCAATCAGTTTTTCTGATATAACTAGATCTGGCACTTCACCAAGAGGAACAAGATTTCCTGAAACCGGAGCAAGCAGCTCTAAATCTGCTTCGTTTTTTGCTTCATCGATGGCATCGTCGTTTTTAGAAAAGAATGAAAAGAGTCCCATATATAATCCTATATGAATCAGATTGCTGCATTTGGCTGAAAATGTATTCTAACAAGATCTGCTTTCAATCTAAAGAGAGCCCATGCCTCTCCTAACAGGAGAAGGAATTCAGAATATCACTTAACTCTGAGCCTGTGTAACAGGTTATAATCTTATTGTATAGTTCAATGTCAAAGCAAGGCTGAATGTCATGCTCAAGATTCAGCCTTTCAACTACACCTTTAACTTTCTGAATATTATAAGTACCTGTTACAAGATAAGATACCCCCATTTTGTAAAAGAAAGGTAAAAGCTCAGTTCTTGAAGCGAATCTGCCAGCAACTCCAAGAGTAACACCCGCTTCGTGTGCAGCCTTTGCTGCCATGGCAATCATTTTTGCTAAAACAGGGGTAAAGGCTGAATCTGCAGGGCATGGCGCAGAGGCATATTCTGCAAGAGAGCTTGTTCCCAAAAGCATCATTGCACTGTTTGTTGCAAAGGCTGGTGCTAGCAATACAGCCGCAGGTGTTTCCACCATGAAAGAGATTAACATTTTTCCGTGATGGATTTTTTGAGCCTCAAGTTCAGCCTGACAGTCATTTGCCAGTTTAAATAGATAGTCCTTTTCGCTGATTTTTGTGATTAGAGGAAAAACAATAGTAATCTCCTGTCCAACAGAAGCTCTTAGCATGGCTCTGATTTCTTTTTTTAAAAGAGCAGTCCCTACGCAAGCTCCATAACCCTTTAAAGGACCTTCGTCATCTGTAATTACAGTGAATAAAGGTTTTTTATCATCGGCAAAATCAAAGGTTCTTGAGGTTAGAGGGGCATTCTTTTTTACTTTTGAAAAAATCAGATTGAATCGCTGTGTCATCTCCTCTTCGGTTGGTTCTGTCATGGAGCTTAGGAATAGAAATTCTGAGCGCAGAAGCCCAAGTCCGTGTGCGGTTATTTTTTCCACATCATCATTCTGGCTTATTGCGCCAACTGCGGCTCCAAGTGTTATATTCAGAAGGGATTCGTCATTAATCTGAAACAGCTGGGATTCCTGTCTTCGCAGGATTCCCTGAGTCATATCCTCTGGAGGCTCAACGATTACAACAGCAGCGTTGCTGTCTACAATCACGTATGTTCCTGATTTGATGTTGGTTGCATCAAAAACACCAAAAACAGCAGGAATATTCAGCTCTCTGAGAACTACTCCAAGATGACTGGAGTCTCTTCCTTCCTCCAAAACCACTCCCTTTACAAATTTAGTATCCAGTGAAAGTAGCTGAGCAGGGGAAATTGTTTTTGCAATAAGAACCACATCCTCTTTTAATTCTGGGAGTTCAATTTCATCAGCTTTGGAATGTTCAAGAGTATGAATAAATTCATTCAGCAGAGACTGTATTTCTGATTTATCTGTTTTCAGATCATTTTCTTTTTTAAAAAAGTTATCCAGATTCTCGAACAGAACTGTTCTTGCTGCCATGCTAGCAGAGCAGCCTCTTTTGATAAGTTCAAGTATTTCAAGTTTATTGTCCGAAGATGTTATAAAGCCAGCAGTTGCGCCGATAAGATCTCTTACTGAGTCTTTTGCCGGATTTACAATTTGAAGCAGTTTCTGTGAAAAACGGGATGATTTTTTATTAAAACGATCAATCTCGGTTTCAACGTCATAAGCAAAAATTTCTTCAGTCGAGTTTGTATTTTTTGTTTTGGATATGGTCAGGGAGGGAGCTGCTCCAACTCCTGCTCCGGCAGATACTCCTGATAGTGTATACATATCTACTCCTGGTTGTTATGACGTATGTTCTGGAGGATGTTTTTTTGTATTTCCAGATAATATCTTGTTCCTGCACATACAGCTGCAGGAGGTATCAGAATATTGAGAACAGGTACTGAAAGCGACAGCGCAATCACGGTGCCAAAGCTTAGGGTTGCAACTGGATTTTTTTTCAGGTCTCGCTGCATGGAATTAAAAGGGATCTTATGGTTGTCATAAGCATAGTCACAGTACTGCAGACAGCCCATCCAAGCGGTGAGTGCAAACCAGAGCACTGGCGCTATAAGATTTAAGGCAGGAATAAATGAGATTATCAGACATGCCAGCGCCAGTGGCAGGAAAAACATCTGTTTTTTGAGCTCTCTTAAAAGGATTCTTGGTATGTCCTTAATAAGCTGAGGTATAGTCATATCCTCACCATGACTCTGATTGAGAATCATTTCAACTTTATCTGCAAGCAGACCGTAGAAAGGAGACGCAATTATGGTAGCAAGAGTGGAGAAAATATAGCAGCTGACAAAAATAATGGTAATGCTTAAGATTGCTGAAATAATGTATGCCAGAAAGTTAAGATAGGAAGGAATATCCTCGAAAATATTAAAGACAAGAGTCTTTAGATTTGAAAAAAGATAATAGCCAAGAGATGACAACAGAATTAAATTTACCAGCACAGGCAGAATAATGTAAAGACGACATTCTTTGGATAGTGCTAATCTGATCCCGTTTTTAAGATAGCTTACAGCATCCATTATTCCAAGTTTTACCTGACTAGTTCCTTGCATAATTCCTCTTTGTGAATTTTTTTATTTCATGAAAAAAAGGCTGATTCTAAAAAAAACTAAGCACTTACTATGATCGTTCTGTTTAAATACTATCATTTCGTAAAACGTTTTAATCGAAATTTCCTCTCAATTTCACTTTTATTTTTTTTAAGCTATCTCTTTCAAAAGACTTAAAGTCATATATGGGGTAAAATAATCGGGATATATAAGAGATAAAATTTAGGAGTTCCAATGACTTTCAACGATTCAAGTTCAATTATTCTGATTGTAGGGGCGGTTGCGATTTTAGCCTTCGTTGTTCATGGTCTGTGGTTCTCCGGTCGTAGCATTAACCGTAAACTAGTAAAAACCTCAAAAGAAGATCAGGAGATTGCAAATTCATCGGCTGTCGGAAAGGTAAGAATAGTTATGCCTCAGACTGACGTTTCTTCTTCTGATGTTGTTCCTCAGAAGGTTGAGACTTTTGTTAACAAGACTGACACCAAGAAAATTCCTCAGGACGGCAGTTCTGAGAAAAAAAATCCAGTGCCTCAGATCAGCAATACCTATGAGTTAAATCTGTATGCAGCTGACGGTCGTGTATATAAAGGACTTGATCTGGAAGAATTATTCGGTAATTACGGTTTTATAAGAGGAGAGAAGGATATTTACTGCGTATATGAGAATCCTTCATTAAAAGATCACGTTGTATTTAGAATCTGCTCCCTAGAGGAACCATATTCCTTCCCTAAGGATATGTCTGATTTTTCTACCCGATCTCTTGCTATCTATATGCATCTGCCAAACAAAGGTAAATGCTTTATCTACTTCAAGGCTATGAGAATTGCTGCTAACTGCCTTATCGAACACCTTGGAGGTGTTCTTTATGACAATGATAATGTCGAAATGACAGAGGAAAAGCTTGATTCCATTGAGCGTACTCTAAAAGCTTATGATAAGTCAGAGGATTAGTTAATGGAATATTCAGATATTAAAACTCATTACAGAGCCTTAGTTAGTGATTTAAACCGGTATTCTGTAGCCTACTATGTTAACGATGAGCCTCTGGTTCCAGATGCTGAGTATGACAGGCTATATCGGGAACTTGAATTACTAGAGCAGAATAATCCTGAGCTTATAGCAGATGACTCTCCTACTCAGAGGGTAGGCGGTCAGGCTTTAACTTCATTTAATCCTGTAACTCACAGAGTTCCCCTAATGTCTATGGGGGATATCTTTGATGATAATGAGCTATCCGATTTTAACCAGCGTATGATTCAGTCCACAGGCATTGCTTCTGTAGATTACTGCGCAGAACCTAAGCTTGACGGTTTGGCTATATCTCTTGTTTACAGAGACGGTATCCTTGTTCAGGCTGCAACTCGAGGCGATGGTCGTGTCGGTGAGGATGTCACCGCAAATGCAAGAACTATTAAGGCTATTCCTCTAAGACTACACGGAGAGAATATCCCATCCTATCTTGATGTCCGTGGAGAGGTGATAATGCCTCGAGATGGTTTTAACAGATGGAATGAGATGGCTCTTGAGACAGGAGGCAAAGTTTTTGCCAACCCACGTAATGCCGCAGCAGGTTCATTAAGACAGCTTGACTCAAAGATTACTGCCAAAAGACCTTTAACTTTTTATGCCTATTACGTTGGAGAGTGTGAAGGCTATCAATTACCCAATGATCAGTATCACAGGCTCTTGGAATTAAAGAAATTTGGTATTCCGGTTAATCCAAATATCAGATGTGTGAATGGAATTGAAGGTTTAAGAGATTTTTATAACGACATTCTCTCTCGAAGAGATTCCTTAAATTACGACATCGACGGAGTGGTGTTGAAGGTTAATTCATTAACCGTTCAGGAGGCGCTTGGTTTTACCGCCAAGGTACCTCGCTGGGCGGTTGCATACAAATTCCCTCCAGAGGAAATGATGACCAAACTTCTGGATGTTGAATTTCAGGTAGGAAGAACCGGTGCTATTACTCCTGTTGCCAAGCTTGAACCTGTATATGTTGGAGGCGCAACCGTATCAAGTGCTACTCTTCATAATGCAGATGAAATTTCTAGACTGGGCATAAAAATTGGTGATTATGTAATTGTTCGTCGTGCTGGAGATGTTATACCTCAGGTTTCTGGAGCTGTTAAAGAAAAAAGAGACGGTTCTGAACGAGAGATTGTTTTTCCTAGGTTCTGTCCTGAATGCGGAAGTCTAATTGAAAAAATCGAAGGTGAATCTGTTGCCAGATGTTCTGGTGGCCTTTTCTGCTCTGCACAGCTTAGAGAATCTATTCTGCATTTTGTTTCAAGAGATGCGATGGATATTGAGGGCTTTGGAGACCGTATTGTTGAGGAACTTGTTTCATCAAAAACACTTACCTCAGTTGCTGATATATATATGCTCTCTGAAGATGCCCTTGCAAACACAGTCCTTGAGGCAGAATCAGAAGAAAAGAAACAGCGTCTTTTAGGGCACGTTATTGCAAGAAAGCTTCTTAAGGCAATAGAGAATTCTAAAAAAGTTCCTTTTAACAGATTTATCTATGCACTAGGAATAAGAGAAGTCGGAGTTTCAACTGCAAGAACACTGGCTTCTAATTTTGAGAACATTGATTCGCTGATCAATGCCTCATACGAGAAGCTTCTGACATTGCCAGATATTGGTCCTGTAGTCGCAAAACACATAGTTGATTTCTTCTCTGAAAAACATAATCTGTCGATTATAAGTCAGCTAGTCACCCAGGGAGATCTGTTTAGTGCTGGAATAGAGATTATTCCTCTTCCTCAGCAGGCAGAAATTGATGTATCTTCGCTTCCTTTTAACGGTCAGACCTTTGTTATCACAGGCACTCTGGAGTCGATGGACAGAAATACCGCAAAAGCCAGACTGTTAGCTTTGGGAGGAAAAGTCTCGGGATCTGTGTCTAAAAAGACCAGTGCTGTTATATGCGGTGCAGATCCTGGCTCAAAACTCGTAAAGGCTAATGAACTTGGCATTAAGGTGATTTATGAGGAAGAGTTTTTAGAAATGCTTATGCAGCATGAAGCTTAAGTCTAGTTAAAGATACAAAAAAGGCTAACTACTAATCGTTAGCCTTTATTTTTTAGTTTTTAATCTTTAAAGGAATATCTTCTGGATATTTCTCTGCAGATTTACCGTAGATTGCCTTCTCAAATGTATCTGCGTGCTCAATTGGAACTAACAGCCCTCGAGTTGGGTCGATCTTATCGGAGGTATACCCGGAATTCAGTTTTTTCAGAACATCCAGTGATGCTCCGGATAGTCTGGCAGCTTCATGTAGGGAGCTAACCTTTCCTGCAACCTCAACTTTTCTGAAAGCTGTTCTGTTCTTAATATTTGGCAGGGTTACACCGTAAGCCTGTGGATTTTTCAGAATATCTGAGTAAGCCTTGAATCTTGTCAGGTAGGTACGGGCAGTTCTGGAAATGACGATGTCATTTGCAGTAGGATTTTCGATACCCTTTTTCTGGGCGTTTCCTATAGCTCTTTTTACACCGTACTCACCCTGATTGTAAGCAACTACAACCAGCTGCCAGTCTCCAAGATCATGATACAGTCTGTTCAGGTACTTTACTCCAGCATCAGTTGAAGCGAAAAAATCATAGATTCCGTCGTAACCGCGAGATCTTTTTAGTCCCAGAGAGTATCCGGTTGATCTTACGTACTGCCATGCTCCGTGTGCACCCTTATTGTGTACATGAGGATTTAGTCCGCTCTCAACTAAAGGAATAGCGGCCATTTCCAGAGGAATATTGGCTTCTTTTAACTTGGTTAAAAGATAATGTACGTAGAAATTATTCTTTTGTAAATTTGAAGTTACTGATTTGGCATGACTTCTAGCCAGTGATCGTTCCTGAGCATTTAACTTAAGATTTAAAGTGAAACGGGATTTATCGGCAAGGTCTGATTCCCATACAGACTTCTGCTCTTGTAGTTTCTTTAATTCAAGTTCGCTTTGCTCATCTTTATTTTCTTGAGCATTGGCATTCATGTTTGAAGAACATGCATTTAATGAAACAAATGCAGCTACAACGATACCAAAGCACAAATATAATGTTTTTCTAATCATCCTTCCTAACTTGATCCAGAGGACCGGTTGTTAATATTGATAATTAGGAGCAAAAACCTTCATCAAGGATTTTGTTATCTCCTGCGGCAGCACCTCGAGCAAGTTCATCGCAACGTTCATTTTCTGCATGTCCGGCATGTCCTTTCACCCATTTAAAAGTTATTGAGTGTCTTGAACATTCCTTATCAAGCAGTTGCCAAAGATCCTTGTTCTTTACAGGTGCCTTTGTACTGGAAATCCAATTATTTCTTTTCCAGCCTGCAAGCCATGAAGTCATTCCGTTTTTTACGTATTGACTATCTGTTGTTATTATTACTTTGCATGGCTCTTTAAGAGATGAAAGCCCTTTTATTACGGCCATTAGTTCCATTCGATTATTAGTCGTCTGAATAAAGCCTTGGGCGAGTTCTCTTACATGTTCTTTGTATTTAAGAATAACTCCATAACCGCCTGGTCCTGGGTTACCTAAACAAGAACCGTCAGTGAAGATTAATACCTCTTTCATAAGTCTCATTATTGTTTATTAAAGAAGGTAAACCTTCCCTTTGATGGATACTGTTTAATAGCAATATCTCATTAAATTCACACTTTTATTATATCATAAAAAACGATAAATAAATAATCGTTAAAAATCAATATGATAATATGTAAAAATGCAATTTTAGAATAAAAATAATACCTGTTTTAGATAATTTTTTATTCATTTTGGCTGAAAACCAAAAAAGAAGCTATTTAAAATAAGTAGCTCCGCAAATGTATAGTACCTTATTAGAATTAGCTAATACTTAGATTGGAATTTTTTTGGACTTTGTCACAAAAACGGCAATAAATTAAGCTTTTTTTACGCGCATTTTGTTAGTTATGTCTAACTAATAGGAATATTCTTATTTAACTCTTTTGCTGCATATACTCTATTATCTTTTAAAGATAAGAAACTGTAATTTCTCCGATAAAATTTTTTAAAGTTTAATTAAAGTGAATTTTGTTATGGTTGACAATGCAAAGGAAAATAGAATAGCCATTATCTTTAAAACAATTTTTGCTAAAATGGAGCGATAGTAAATGGAGAGCTTATTTTGAAAAGACAAGTTGCACTTGATACAGAAACAACAGGAAAATCTGATGATGGAACTCCAGGAGAACACCGAATTATTGAAGTCGGCTGCGTTGAAATTATCGATCGAAAGGTTACAGGAAGAACTCTTCAGTTGTATGTAAATCCAGAGAGACCTGTTGATCAGGAAGCATTCAAGGTGCACGGTATTTCAAATGAATTCCTCAAAGACAAGCCAAAATTCGAAGAAGTCGCTCATGAACTTATAGATTTTATCAGAGGTTCCGAGCTACTGATTCATAATGCCAAGTTCGACGTTGGTTTTATGGATCAGGAATGGCTCAGAATGGGGCTGAATGAAAAGACAAGTGATATGGCTCATGTGGTGGATACTGTTTCTCTAGCTATGAAACTTTGTCCCGGACATCAGGTTAACCTTGATAATCTGTGTAAACTTTACGATGTAGACAGATCCTCTCGTACTCTACACGGAGCATTACTTGATGCTCAGATTCTGGCTGAAGTCTATCTTGCTATGACTGGCGGACAGGAATCTCTAAATTTTTCTGAAGAGAAAGTTGTTTTTAATGAGAAATGGGTAAGACCAGAGGGGATTAAAATTCCTGTTATGCCATTAAGTGAAGAGTGCCATGTTGTTCATATGGAGAAGATGTTGAGTCTGGCTCAGTCTCATATGATCAGAAAGGGGGATGAGGGGCAGCCTTCTATTGCCGGAAGTGACTGGTCAGATGAATTTGATATGGAATTGCTTGTTAAAGGAGAGGATGAAAAAAAAGGCGATTTCAAAAAGAGATTATCCGAACAGAAAAATATGATGCTTGAGAAGATTTTTACTCCTCAGCAGCGAGAAGTTTTAGCCGAAGCTAAAAAGAAAGATAATGAAGCTCAGGAAGCGTGGCTTGACAGAGTTTTAGGACGAAAGAAATAGGAGATGTAATGCTATCTTTTGATGTACTTGATGATTTACGCGAAGAACAGAAAGTCCTTAACGATTTTATAGAGCAGAAAGATACAAGAGAGGTCATCGAAAAGGCTATTTATATGATGACCGATTCTATTAAGAATAGAGGAAAAATCATATCTGCTGGTAATGGTGGCAGTATGTGTGATGCAATGCATTTTGCTGAGGAATTGACTGGAAGATATCGTAATGATCGTCCTGCATATCCTGCAATTGCAATCTGTGACCCAAGTCATATATCCTGCGTAGGCAATGATTATGGCTATGATTATATCTTTTCAAGATTCCTTGAGGGCATGGGGTTTAAGGGGGATGTTTTCCTTGGTATCTCAACCTCCGGTAATTCAAAGAATATTATTGAAGCCTGCAGAGTCTGCAAAGAAAAGGGGCTTAAATCAGTTGTCCTTCTAGGTAAAGATGGCGGAAAGCTAAAAGATCTCTGTGATCTTCCGATTATTGTTCCTCATTTTGGATATGCAGACAGAATCCAGGAAGTTCATACCATGATTATTCACATTATGATCCGTGGTATAGAAGAGGTTCTTTCAAAGTAAAAAAATACCGTTATTTTTTAAATAACGGTATTAAAGTCTTTAAAACCGGTTCTTTTGAACGTTATTCTATTTTCATTTTCTCATAATCATCAGTTTCTGCTTTATTTGCCTGCAGGTAGTATAGCTGAGTTTCAAGTTTTTTCATGGCTGCTTCTCTAGTGCAGTTTTTGCTGCTAGGTGAAGCACTGACAAGTAAATTCTCCATCTGAGTAAAATCGTAGGATACAGGTTTTTCTACTGTACTTATATCACAGGCATGTGTTTTATCGTACGAAACTGCAACACTGCTGTTAAAGGCAAATGGAAAATTACATTTTTCATCTGAAAGCAAATCACAGCCAAAAGAATGGAATTCTTTATCAGATAAAGCATGAGAGGCTATAGTGGTGATTATATCCTTCTGTGAACCTAAACGCTCTTTATCAAAGTTTACATCAGTATTCTGAACAAACTTCTCTGGCATATACAGATAGAAAGGAACTTCGTGTCCAAATACCAGCTCTGTTGGATGATCTGTATAACCGATTCCTCTCATATTGTGATCACCTGT
Organism: uncultured Succinatimonas sp.; assembly: GCA_900317105.1. Taxonomy (GTDB): domain Bacteria; phylum Pseudomonadota; class Gammaproteobacteria; order Enterobacterales; family Succinivibrionaceae; genus Succinivibrio. Next base: position 43,253 of record ONFP01000003.1, read on the forward strand.
TGCGGCAATGAAAGTATTATCCTTCATCTTTTCATCTGATTTAACTCTGTCGATAAATCTACCTAGCTGGTCGTTTGCATATCTAAAGGTTGCAAATATGGTTTCAGTGTCCTCATATGGGAATCGAGCCAGAATTTCTTTTGGCAGAGGTACCTTTTGAATCTCCACATCAGAAGGTAACCTGAAAGGAGGATGGTTTGTAATTGAAAGTGTCATGATAAAGCGTGGTTTATCAGATTTCTCTGACAGGATTTTATATGTCTCCTTAAACAGATACTCGTCATCTATACCCCAGGCTCCAGAGGTTGCATTAGGAAAATCTCTTAAAACCTGTGTTCTTTCGATCACTCTGCTGAACTTAAGTTGTCTTAGGAAATTGTCGTAGTTTCTCCATGATGCTGTTGACGCTGTAATGAAAATGGTTTCATATCCGGCATCATTAAAGAGTTTTGCTATATTGCAGATGTAATCCTTTCCCGAATAGATTGAAGTTGAAAGATTTAAATCAGGAGAGGATACCAGCATTCTGGTCATACTGTCTGAGGTTCCATCTCCCTCTGAAACAAAGTTTCTGAATACAAAATCACTCTTGAAATGTTTACGGAGTTCTCCCATAAGATCTCTTTCTTTTTCATCATCGAAAGTCATCATGTGGGTACTCATACTTTCCATTACATTGAAAACAATGTCAGGACGATTCTTCTCAAGAAACTCGTTTTTAGCGGTGTGTTTCTTCAGAGGGGTAAATAATGATGAAACTGTATTTCCTTCAATATCGATGCCTAATTCCTTATAGGTATTTAGTATTTCTGAAGGTCTGACTGTTGGTATTTTTGTAGATAGTTTTTCCCATTTATATGCCCAATAAAAGGCCAGAGGACCATTTGGAAGACAGTAGTTAATACCAGGTTTATCGGTTACCTGGGCATTCAACTGTCTTAAAGGGAATGTTCCGAATGAGCCTCGAATAAATCCAAAAAATACCAGTGTAAGAACAATAATTCCTAAAACAGTCTTTTTTCTGCTGTCAGGAACGTAAACTTTGCCTTCAAGCTTTCTGAATATAGCGGTTGCAACATATTTGTATATAAAAAATGAAATCAGAAGTCCTACTGCTCCAAAACCTACAGGGTAATCATTGATTACGGTTTTGATTACAGCCATAGGATCTTCTTTGGAGATGGCAAAAATAAAGGTATCTATAGATTTGTCATAGGTCTTGAAATAAAAGTAGTTAATAATACTGAATACAAGAGCAACATAGAAAATTAATGTGTTGTAGTATTTTATAAAGCCTTTGAAAAAAACAAATGATTTGTTAACAAAGGTTGTAAATGCAATCAGTAAAGGAAGAGCATATGCAATAGTTGTTACTTTCAGGTCGAATCTTAATGATAATACCCAGAAATTAAACTGCTCTGCTAAGGAAAGCTGAAAATACTGCTCTTTTACGAAACTGAATACTAAAATAAATCTGGCGGTCAGTAAGACTGTAAGACATATAAGCATGCCGCCGAATATTCTGGAAAGAAAAAATCGCATATTTTCCTGAGCGCGATTACATATTATTTGCGAAAACACCATAATTTTCCTTTGATTCTTCTACTTGTATTTTCCATTAAACGCAAAATTATACACTGAAAGTGCAGTTTTTTCTTAGTGAAAAATTTTTATCATTTTAAATCATAGTGAAATGTTGGGCTTTTTATAAACATATGCGTTTTTGTTCGGTCTTTTTTTTGAGTGAAACTGTATTGCTTAGATAAAACTGCACTCGGATCATTAAAAATGGTTTAATATTGTGTAATTATAATTGAATTTTTTATATGCTATTTTTAGGTACAATTCAGCTTTGACAGGAATTATTTCTCCTGTCTTCAATCAAATACAAAATATAATAATAAGGTTAATATTCTCTAGATATAAAATATCTGGAAGATAACGAGAAGAGCAAATGCCTCCACTGAAGAAAGAATTAAAAGAAAATACCAAGCATGGATCAAATGTCTTTCCTCTGGCAAGTTATTTCTGTAGAGGAAAGAAATTCAATATAAATATTGGCATGCACTGGCATCCTGAGGTAGAAATAAACCGTTTTGAGAAGGGAACTTTCATCTTTAATTACGCTATGAAAGAGTACAAGATTGAAGGTCCCTGTATTGCAATCTCTCCTGGTAATGTTCTTCATAATCTTGTGATAAAAAGAGGCTCAGATCAGTCTTCCCTGGTATTTAATCCTTCAATTATTGAATTTAACTATTTTGACGAGGTGGAAGCTCAGCTGCTTAAGTTCCTAACTGAAGGAGGTAAACAGATGCCTCCACTGATAACTAAGGAAATGGAATGCTTTGAGCGCGCTGACAGTCTGCTTCGTTTTATTATTGATAATGCCTCTTCTCAGAGTGGATCAATGCGTTTGAGAATCAAAGCTCATCTGGTGGAATTACTAGCAATTATGTATGAAAATGGACTGTTTTTAACGGATTCTCTGTCAAAAACAGAAGATTTTGAGCATAAACAGCAAAAAATTAAAGACCTACTAACTTTTATCAACGATCATTATTCAGAAAAAATATCAATGAATGATGCTGCAAATTATTTAAAAGTCTCAAGACAGTATTTTTGTCGTTATTTTAAAAAGAGTACAGGCATGAGCTTTGTGGATTTTATTAACGATTTAAGATTGAGAAGAGCCTGTCAGGAGATCGTACTTACATCTAAATCTATAACAGATATAGCTCTTGATCACGGCTTTGATAATATCGGATATTTCTTTAAACTGTTCAAAATTAAATTTGGACAGACTCCTCTTGCCTACAGAAAGTCCAGATCGTTAGGCAATTATGGAAGGCTTGGTGCAGACGATTATTCTATTTATTAGTTTTTTTACTTTTTTACGATTTTTGCTGCAAAAATGATGTTTTTTTTATTTTTTGCAGCAAAATTTTATGTTTTGTTCAATTTTTATTTTGTTTTTAAATCTGAACTGCTGCTATTAAGCTGTTCTGCATTTCTGTTAAATAACCCCTGTTTAAGCTGATCAATAAATTCCTGCTGTTCAAGTGTCTTAACATGCACATCCATCTGATTGAATGGAATCTCAATACCTGCGTTGGCAAATGAATTTAATGTCTCCTGAGACAGGTAATCTATAGCTAGTTTTCTGTCACCAATCTTAGTTACATAGATATCACATGCAAGGGTTACTTCACTTGAAGCCAGGGCCTTTACATAGATGAGAGAGGCCTGATCCTTGGCTATGTAACGGCATCTGTTAATGATGTTTCTCAGAATTCCTTTTGCCTTTTCAATATTTGTCCCATAGGCTACGCCTACATTAAACTCCATTTTTGTTATAGAACTTGTCAGTGACCAGTTTGTAAGGGCAGATGTGATGAATTCTCTGTTTGGTATCATTACTTCCTTGTTTTCAAAGGACATTACTGTTGTTGAACGTATACGAATCTTGCTTACTGTTCCTGAAAGTCCGTTTAGGGTGATTATATCGCCAACACGAAGCTGTCTTTCAAACAAAAGAATTATACCGGAGACGAAGTTAGCGAATATTTCCTGCAGACCAAAACCAAGACCAACAGACAAGGCAGCTACAAGCCACTGCAGGTTCTCCCATTTGATTCCAAGCGCACCTGCCGCAGATATAAGTCCGAGTCCAATAATAATGTATGATGAAATAACCTTTACTGAATAACTAGTACTCTTGAATCTTTCATCCTTTCTTATAAGAATAATTTTCTCAAACAGAACAGGCAGAGTTCTGTTGAGGAAACTTGTTATTAAAATCAGGAAGATAGCAAACAGAATGTTTGCAATTGATAGATAATCTGTTACTACCGGAGCTCCGTTTACAATTGCTGTCTTGCTCCAGATATGAACTGTATCCAGATAACGAAGTACAGAAGACAGGTCACTCCATTGTATATACAGCAGAATTGCTGTTATAACTAGCAGAATTATTCTTGCTATTTTATATATGCGGGCGCATAGAGCAGGAGCATTCAGATTCATTACTGAAACAAGACTTATCAGCATGTTGCCTTTCTGTTCTGTACCACCTGAATCCTGGTCCTGTTTTCTTTCATAGATTTTCTCGTAGATCTTAACTGTTAGAACATATATCATTCGATGTACAGTCTGACTTACTAGAAAATATGACAACACAATGTAGAAAGTAAACGCGATTCTGTTGGTCAGTTTTACAACTGTATACAGATATCCTGATGAAACAGATACAGCTGCAATAGAAGTAATCAGGATACCGATTAAACATGATGTAATGTAACCCGCAGAGGTGTAATTCAGATCTCTAAGATTGTTTATCAGCAGTCTGAACGAAATTATAAACAGACCAATGCAGGAGAGAAGAACTACAGAAAACGAGGTTAAATCAGAATAAATTGTTACTGCGTCGGTTTCTGCGACATTTGCAAAGATCAGAAGTGGCAGAGCAAAGGTCCATACTCCGCTCAGAATGTTTCTGTAATGAGTCAGTTTGTAGGGCTCAACACTGAAATGTCTCTGTACCAGAGCATTTGGTTTTAGGATCTGCATAAAAAACACAAACACAAAAATGTGCATGAGCATTGCAGTAATAACTCCTCTCTGAGCGTGAGTCTCGCCTAGTGCTATACAGATGATGATTGCTCCAAGACATATCATCCATCCCATGCCTGGGACCATAAGAATCATGTTATTCAAAAGAGCAAGCGGAGTAAGAAAAACCGAATCTGTAGCACTGTCCAACCTTCTTGCGAGCCTGTTGTTGTTATCCTTTATCTTCTTTATGAATATCAGAATAATTCCGCATAACAGAAAATAAGGCAGAAGAAGAGTTGTTGCGGTCTTAGTCGTATCAGAAAGGAATTCTTTTGATGTAAGTTTCTGCTTTAATGATTCCCATTCGTAGGATGCAGTAGGCACGAACAGCTTTAAAAATTCACTTCCAAGAGGCTGATTGGATTTAACCCAGAAAAGCTGTTCTCCAATATCGGCACTGATTTTGTCGTAAATTTTCTTATAGCTTGCGTAATTTACCTTGATTTCGATATTTTCGTTCAGAGAATCTGCAATGACTTGGTAAATATCACTTACAGCTGTTTTTCTCTGTCCGAAAATAGTAATAACATCTTCTCGATATGGCTCTAGTTCTGGATATTTCTTGATAGCCTCTTCAACATCTTCAAAGACACTGCTGATCTGAGTCAGTCTTTCTCTGATTTCATACAGATAAATATTGATATTTGCAATTTTCTCGTCAACATCATATTTGATATTAACTTTTGGTAGAGATGTCAGCTGTTTGTTTAACAGTCTTGAAAGAATGAGACTCTTGTTTAATTCCTTTATCTGGCTATCAAGATTTTTTTCTATCTGAGTAACTTTCAGGTTTGCCTCTCGAACCTCCTTGTTGGTTTCTTTGTATTCGGAGAACAACTCTTTAGCCTGAGACAGATAGTTTTTTACTTCATTTGTTTCCTTGATAACCTTTTTTAATAGAGGGTTATTATTAACGGTTTCATTATCCAATTTGGATTCGTTATTATCTGAATTGGAATCAAGAACCTTTAATCTGTTGGATAATTTTTTGATCTCGGCATTCAGTCGGTTGTATTTTAAGGTTGAATATTCCAGTTCAAGTGTAGAGATGTCCTGTAGAACAGAAATGTTTGCCAACTGGGTTTTATACAGATTATTTTCGAGATTGGTTTCGTAAATAATAATTGCATATGCTCGGTTAAGCATATTATCTGTATCTGGATTATTATCAATTTCAGCTATTAGATTTTTAGTCTGTTCATTATTGAAGGTAACGGTACTCTGAGATTTCTCGGGAAGAGTCTGTACATCATTATGATATTGAGTTGCCCTTTCTAGTAATATGTTTTCCTGGATTAAGGCCTCGGTATCTGTTTTCAGTTTGTCTGTAATATCCTGATAGGTCAGTTTTTCAAGTTCTTCGTCAGTTATTACTGTTTTCTTTTTTTCTTCGTGAATCTTTCTTGAGTAGTCCACGATTCTTTTTTTTGCAGTAGAAAACAACTTGTTTAGACCGGCAAGTTTTTCCTTTGTGCCTGGTATTTCTTCGTTTTTTTCTATAGCCTTAGTGTAGGTCGCGATAAGTTTTTCTTTGTCTTTTTCTGAAAGTGTTGAATTGTCCTTTGTACTGGTAATCGCAGCGGTAAGTTCCTTTGTTGTTGGAAGTTTTATCTGACCAAATCTTGTTGAAACAGAATTTGTTTGAGATGTAGTCTGAGGTTGAGCGATTGCCGTTGAAATACTGAATAAGACAATGATGAGTAGCGCTAGAATTTTATTCATACGAAGACAGATCCGAGTTCTGGTTTATGCACAAATCAGCTTTATTTTGAGTCGCTGAATTTGTTTTCTGTATATATTTATATTCCTGCAAATTATATCATTCATCACATTGCTTAAACATAGAAATTACCTGTTTTCGTAGTATTTGTTCTGGGAGTCTGTGTTTGGTTGTAATTAAAGATTGGAAATTATATGAGAGAAATTCTGTGAGTAATCACGAGAAAACAGTCGACCGGTAAAGCTCCCGGTCGACAAATATATATTAAGGATTCAGAATAGTAGGACCCGAATGCTCTTCCTGATTTGGATAGTCTACATTGTAATGTAAACCTCGAGATTCCCTTCTCATCATGGCTGACTTTACGATGATCTCGGCAACATCCAGAAGATTTCTTAGTTCCAGCAGATTTCTGGTTACTCTGAAGTTTGAGTAATACTCATGAACTTCCTTTTTCAAAAGTTCAATTCTATGCATTGCTCTTTCCAGGCGTTTGTTTGTTCTGACAATGCCGACATAATCCCACATGGTAAGTCTTAGTTCATGCCAGTTGTGGGTGATGATAACTTCCTCATCAGAGTTTGTTACCTGACTTTCATCCCAGTCAGGGATTGGAGCTAACTCAGCATCAGACAGATGTTTCAGAATATGTGTGGCGGCGGCTTTTCCGTATACTACACATTCTAGAAGAGAATTAGAGGCAAGTCTGTTTGCTCCATGTAATCCTGTGTATGCACATTCTCCGACTGCATACAGATTTTCAATATCAGTTCGTGCATTGTTATCAACCATGATTCCACCACAGGTAAAGTGAGCTGCTGGCACAATTGGAATTGGTTGCTTGGTAATATCAATACCAACCTTTAAGCAACGCTCATAGATTGTTGGAAAATGCTTTTTAACAAACTCTGGTTCCTTAAATGAGATATCCAGGTACATGCAGTCAGCGCCAAGTTTTTTCATTTCGTGATCGATTGCTCTGGCCACAATATCTCTTGGAGCTAGCTCTAATCTCTCGTCATAATCCTGCATAAATCTGGTTCCGTCTGGTCTTTTCAGCTGAGCCCCCTCTCCACGTAATGCTTCTGTCAGGAGGAAGTTTCTGTCAGCATCACAGTATAGGGTGGTTGGATGGAACTGGTTGAATTCCATATTTGCTACACGGCACCCTGCTCTGTAGGCCATGGCGATTCCATCTCCAGAGGATACTTCTGGATTACAGGTGTATTGGTAGACTTTTGAAGCGCCTCCTGTACACAGTGCGATGAATTTTGCACAGATGGTCTCAACATGTGAGGTTTCATTATTTAAAACATATGCTCCGATAACTCTATTTCCTGCAAGGCCCAGTTTTCTGGTGGTTACAAGATCAATAGCGTTATGATTTTCCAGAAGAGTGATATTAGGGTGTTTTCTTGCAAGAGCAGTCAGAGTTTCCTGAATGGATTTGCCGGTATGATCCTCTGCGTGGAATATTCTTCTGTGTGAATGTCCGCCTTCTCTGTGCAGGTGGTATGGAGACTGGTCGTCACCGGCCTTTTCTTCCTTCAGATCAAATGGAACTCCTGAATCAATCAGCCACTGAATTGCGTCATGGGCATTCTTGGCTACGAATTCAACAGTTTTCTCGTCGCAGAGATATGCTCCGGCAATGCATGTATCCTTTATATGAGCAGCAATACTGTCGTCATCATCCTTTATGTTATAGACTCCGGCAATTCCACCCTGAGCATAATTTGTTGATCCAGCACAAGCTGTTTCCTTTGAAAGAACAATCACCTTGGTCTTTTCAGCAAGTCCTAATGCAAGGGTAAGTCCTGCTGCACCACTGCCGATAATAAGGCAGTCTGTTGTATAGTTCATGTTAATTATCCTAAGGCGCGTAAGCGTCGATGATGAATGAATGTTTGATCTAGCTTAAAGATTCTACAACGTGTGATGTTGTTTTTGTACTCTACATGTACCGATAGAACTCTATGCACCATAGAAATACATAGATATGTGTCATAATGTTCTAGTTTTAAAGGTGTTTACTTGCTTTAGCTGTCTTACAATGTCAAAATTAACTTTGTTAGATGAAAAGAATTTAATTTTTTTTGTGATAAAAATCATAGTTTGATAATCCGTAAAAAAATTTTTGAACTTTAAAAAAAACTCTCGGTCAAAAAAGGTAAAGGTAAAACATGGCATCCGATGAAAATCTGCAAAAAGCCTCAAGCGATGAGGCTATTGTTAAGCGGGTGCAGCAAGGAGATGTTAGTGCCTACAACATTCTGGTAATAAAATACCAGCACAAGGTTGCCCAGATTATTTCCAAGTTTGTAGGAAATTCGGCTGATGTGAGTGATGTTGCACAGGAAGCCTTTATTAAGGCGTATAAGGCAATTAACAATTTCCGTGGCGAAAGTTCGTTTTACACCTGGCTATACAGAATTGTAGTGAACGCTGCTAAGACTTATCTGGAGTCCAACAGCAAACGAAAGAATCATATAGATGTTGATTCAGAAGAATTTCAGTCAATTGATTCTCAAGGTGTTCTTACAAGCAGAGAGTCGCCAGATAAAATAATAGAATCGCAAGAATTACAGCAGGTGATATTAAGTGCGATGAATGAACTTCCTGAGGAGCTTAGGCAGGCAATTATGCTAAGGGAAGTTGATGGCATGTCCTATGAGGATATGGCAGATTTGCTGCAGATCCCGATAGGAACTGTAAGATCCAGAATCTTCAGAGCCAGACAGTTCATCGAGGAAAAGATGTCTAAATTTGCTGGAAAGTAACGATTTACTTTAGGAGTAACTATGATGAATTTTCAGAATGTTGACAAAGAAGAGTTAAAGTCTGCTTTGTATGACGGAGAGAATTTACCAGAAGGAAAACTAGAACTTTCTGAGAACGATGTTGAGCATCTTCAGAACTGGTCTCTGATAGGTGCAACCCTCAGAAATGAGATGACTGACAATACACTGAAGTCAGATTTTGCCTCATCTGTAATGGATAGAATCAAGGATGAGAAGATTACTCCTGACCTTGTTGATCAGACCGAAGTAGAAAGTGTTTCCTATCATTCCTTCAAGAATGTATTTAAGAAGGTTTCCTTCGGTATTGCTCAGATGGCAATTGCAGCTTCAGTTGCAGCTGTTACCATTATTGGATATCAGACCTATAATGCAGAGGGCACAGTTTCAAATGAAGTATCTGCAGCATCAACTATCGGTGCTATAGGAACAGCAAATCTGGCAAGCTATCAGACCAACCGTAAAGCCTCAAATGAGATAAAGCTTAATCAGGAGAAGTCTGAGAAGGAAAGTGCCACAGCTAATAATATTGAGCTTAAGAAACAACAAAAACTTGAAGTTGAACGTATAAATAATTACATTAAAGGATATGTACTGGATACAGCTTCAAATAATTAGTTTTTTATGAAAAGATTTATTCAAATAACCGCAGGAGCTTTGTGTACTGCGGTTTTTTTATTTGTGAATACCGCCTCTGCTACAGAGGGAGAGCAGTGTGAGCTCGATTTTAATTCCCTAAAGGATACCTATGTAAACTCAAACATAGAGGCAACTGTAATTCAGTCAGCTCAGACTGAAATGGAACCTCTGTCTCTTATTCATCTAAACAAAAACGGTATTCCTTATACTACCTGGAAATCTTTGAATAATGAGGTTTCTGGTTATTCAATAAGAAAAAATAAGGGATTTGATTATAATCAGAACCGCGGTTTTGTCGGACCTTTGATTTGGCATCAGACTCTGATCTGGGATAAGATTTTTTCTAATGAATCCAATCTTAGAGGGTATGACTGCAGTATTCTTGGCAGAACCCGTTTAGCAGGAAGAAAAGTTACTGTATTAAGACTGTCTCCTGTGGATGAAATTCGATATGGCTTTATAGTTTCAAAGGATGCTGATACCAACCTTCCGGTCGAACTTGCCGTGATATCTCCTAATCAGTCTATTGTTGCAAAATTTACTGTTACTGCTGTTCATTCAACCGCAGCTCTCAATCTGTCTTTCCCTGATGAAACCTTTGATAGAATTGAGAAAATGTCCTCCGCTGAGGAAAGCTCTACTCCAGTTGTTTGGCCTGAACTTGTAATTCCAGCTAATTTCTCCATAAAAAGGCAGGGGGAAGATGATTCTTCCGAAGGAGATAAGATTTCCTATCAGATTTTCTCTGACGGAATTGTAGAATTCAAGGTCTATAAAAACGGTAAATCTTCTCTGAATATTGTTTCTGCAACAGACGGAACTCTTTCTGTTATGAGAAAAAACAGTAAACATAATGAGTATGCTGTAGTTGGAGAAATTCCTTTAGATCTGTGCTCTCTGATTCTTTCAAAAATCTCCGAATCCAGATAAAACCAACAATTTTGTGATTCCGTGCAAAAATGATAAAATGAGCGATTCATAAATTGTGCACATGATGTTTGGGCGTATTCTTTATTAACTAATATATAGATTAACTGCTTCAGTTTGCGCCCGAAAAAAAAATTCAAATGGAAAGAGTATGGCAGAAGTTTTTGATCGTAGCCTTGTAAGAAATTTTTCAGTTATTGCCCACATTGATCATGGTAAATCAACCTTATCTGACAGATTTATTCAGATGTGCGGTGGTCTGACTGACAGAGAAATGACCTCTCAGGTCCTTGATAATATGGACATTGAGCGCGAACGTGGTATTACCATTAAGGCTCAGGCTGTTACTCTGAAGTACAAGGCCAGAGATGGAAAAAACTATGAGCTTAACTTTATTGATACACCTGGCCACGTAGACTTTTCATACGAGGTTTCACGTTCACTGTTTGCCTGTGAAGGTGCGCTTTTAGTTGTGGATGCCAGTCAGGGCGTTGAGGCTCAGACTCTTGCCAACTGTTATCAGGCTGTAAATCTCGATCTTGAAGTTATTCCTGTTTTAAATAAGATTGACCTTCCATCGGCTGATCCTCAGAGAGCAATCGATGAGATTGAAGATCTGATTGGTATTGAAGCTCAGGATGCATGTACCTGTTCTGCAAAGACCGGTGTCGGTGTTCAGGACGTATTAGAAAGAATTGTAACTCAGATCCCTGCTCCTGCCGGAGATCCAGATGCTCCTCTTCAGGCTCTGATTATTGACTCTTATTTTGATGACTACCTAGGTGTGATTGCACTGGTCCGTGTTAAAAACGGAACACTGCGCAGAGGCGATAAGATCAAGGTGATGTCTCAAGGCGTCGCCTGGGAAGTTGAAGGACTTGGTATTTCAACTCCAAAGCGAGTAAAGGTTGATGTCCTTAACTGCGGTGAAGTTGGCTGGGTTGTTTGTGATATTAAATCCGTTCATGCCGCTCCTGTAGGTGATACCATTACCCACGTAAAGAATAGTGCTGTTGAACCTTTACCTGGATTTATGAAGGTTAAGCCTCAGGTATATGCAGGAATGTTCCCTGTTGATACTGAGGATTATGACGCTTTCAGAGATGCTCTGGATAAACTGTCTCTAAATGATGCTTCACTGTTTTTTGAACCTGAAAATTCAAAAGCTCTAGGCTTTGGTTTCCGCTGTGGTTTTCTCGGTATGCTGCATATGGAGATCATTCAGGAGCGTTTAGAGCGTGAATACAATCTGAACCTGATTACAACAGCTCCAACTGTAGTGTATGAAATCCTGCAGACTGACGGTGAGATTATTCACATTGATTCTCCTGCATCTCTGCCTCCTATTTCCAATATTGCAGAAATCAGAGAGCCTATTGCCGAGTGCAGAATGCTGATGCCATCAGAGTATGTCGGTTCAATCATGAAGATCTGTCAGGAAAAGAGAGGTATTCAGACGGGGCTAGTTTACCATGGAGATCAGGTGGCTCTAACCTACGAGATTCCTATGTCGGAAGTAGTCCTTGATTTCTTTGACCGCTTAAAATCAGCCTCAAGAGGTTACGCTTCCTTGGACTATGGATTCAAGCGTTTCAATTGTGATGATCTGGTTAGAATGGATATTCTTATTGCAGGCGAAAGAGTTGATGCTCTGGCTATTATCCTGCACCGTTCTGTTGCTCAGTCACGAGGCAGAGCTGTGGTAGAGAAAATGAAGGAAGTAATTCCTCGTCAGATGTTTGATATTGCAATTCAGGCTGCTATCGGCTCTCAGATTATTGCTCGCTGTACTGTAAAGGCTCTCAGAAAGGATGTTCTTGCAAAGTGCTATGGTGGTGATATTACCCGTAAGCGTAAGCTTCTTGAAAAACAGAAAGCAGGAAAGAAGCGAATGAAACAGCTTGGTAGAGTTGAAGTTCCACAGGATGCTTTCCTGGCAATTCTAAAGGTTGGTAAAGAATAAAAAGTCTACAACTGAATTATTATCTTGATGTAATTGGAGGTCTCACTTTTTTTTGCTCTGGTGAGAATTTTTAATGAACGTTATTTTTGAAAATCTATTTTCATGGATTTTATTTGTTTTAACCATTGTGACTGGTATTGCATATTTTTATGATTATAAGTTTACCAGACCAAAGCGTTTGGCAAGTGTGGACAAGGCAAGAAAAGAGACTGCCGGTAATCTGAATTCAAAGCTCGAGAAGGAGATGCTAGAGCCAAAGGATATTATTGGTCAGACTGGTTCTCTTTTCTTTGTGATCCTGTTTGTATTTGTTTTCAGATCGTTCATTATTGAGCCTTTCAGAATCCCTTCTGGCTCAATGCTACCTACTCTTCAGGACGGTGATTTTATCGCTGTAAGCAAGTGGAGCTACGGAATCAGAAACCCTCTAACAAATTCAATTCTGATTAACACATCAACTCCGCAGAGAGGAGATGTAATCGTCTTCAAGTATCCTGAAGACAAAAATGTAGACTTTATCAAGCGCGTAGTTGGTCTTCCTGGAGATATAGTTATTTATCAGAACAAGAATATCTATATTTTAAAGGCAGGCTCAGACAAGGATGCTATCCCTGAACAGGTTTCAACAAAGCTTATAGAGACTCTTGAAGAGGAAATCTCCGGAATTGGTCTTGCTGATAAATATGAGGTATATGAGGAGCAGTTAGGGGATATTTCCCACAGAATGAGAGTAAATACCAATGCTCCAATGATGTCTCAGTATTTTTATAAACAAGAAAATACCCCTGTTGGAATGTGGAGAGTTCCTGACAACTGTTACTTTGTTATGGGAGACAACCGTGATAACAGCAAAGACAGCCGTTTCTGGGGATTTGTCCCAATGGAGAATATAAAGGGAAAGACCCTAGGAATCTGGTTATCCTTTGATTTTAAACACGATTCCTCAAGCTCAATGCCTGAGTGGCTCCCATCTGCAGTTCGTTTTGACAGAATTGGTGGTTTGAAATAAAGAAAATGGCAGACAAACTGAATATTATTGAATTACAGAACCTAGAATTAAAGTTAGGTTATTCATTTCAAAATATTAAACTTCTTGATCAGGCTTTAACCCATAGAAGTTACGGTGCTGTGCATAACGAACGACTTGAATATCTTGGAGATTCTATTCTGGGAATGGTTATTGCCAAGGCACTGTATGATAAGTTTCCAAAGTGCCCTGAAGGTGACTTAACCAGAATGAGATCAACCTTGGTTAGAGAAACAACTCTGGCTGAACTTGCACGTGAGTTCGGAATAGGAAACTGTTTGAGATTAGGCCCAGGAGAACTGAAAACGGGGGGCTTCAGACGCGATTCACTGATAGCAGATGCCGTTGAATCTATTATTGGCGCAATGTTTATTGACGACAATGAGAATTTTCCAAGAGTAAGACAGGTTGTCTTATCCTGGTTCAAGAGTCGTCTTGAAACAATCAAGCCTGATGTAAACCAGAAAGATCATAAATCTACTCTACAGGAATTACTTCAGTCACAGCATAAGTCATTACCTGTTTACAAGGTTGATGAAATTTTAGGTACAGACAATGATCAGATTTTTGTTGTATCTGCTACTGTTGAGGGGGTTCCTCCTCAGATTGGAAAAGGATCATCACGCAGAAGAGCAGAACAGCAAGCTGCAGGTCTGGTTTTGGAAATACTTGAAAAAAACAAGAAATAATTTCTTGAAGGAATTTTAATGACAGCTCATTTTGGCTTTGTTGCAATTATTGGACGACCAAATGTAGGTAAATCAACCCTGATGAACCATTTAATCGGTCAGAAAATATCTATCACCTCCCGTAAACCTCAGACAACCCGCAACCGAATTGTGGGCATTGACACAGAGGGTGATTATCAGGTTGTTTATGTTGATACTCCAGGTCTTCATCGAGAAGAGAAAAGGGCAATCAATCACCTGATGAACAGAGCTGCAGAAAGTGCGCTTGGTGATGTTGAGCTTATTATTATGGTTGTTGATCCTAATCATTGGACTGATGACGATGAAATGGCGCTGCACCGCGTTAAAAACGCCGATGTTCCAGTTGTTCTTGCAATCAATAAGGTTGATACCATTGCAGACAAGGAATCTCTACTTCCACTGATAGACAAGCTTTCAAAGATTATTACCTTTAAGGATATTATTCCTGTTTCAGCTCTGCGTGGAACAAATCTGCATATACTGAAGCAGATCATCAAGGATTCTCTTCCTGAAGGTGACCATTTATTCCCAGATGATTCAATTACTGACCGTTCTTCTCGTTTCCTTGCAGCGGAAATTGTACGTGAAAAACTGATGCGTCAGATGGGTGATGAACTTCCATACAGTTCAACTGTTGAGGTTGAAGAATTCAAGGAAGATAATGGGCTTTTACGCATTAGTGCAGCAATTCTTGTTGAGCGCAATGGCCAGAAGAAAATGGTTGTTGGTGCTGGCGGTGACAGAATTAAAAAGATTGGAACCGAGGCAAGAAAGGATATGGAAAAGCTTTTTGACAGCAAGGTTTTCCTGAAACTGTTTGTTAAGGTAAAAGCAGGCTGGTCTGATGATGCTCGTGCTTTAAAGAGTCTGGGATACAACGATTTTGAGGCATAATTTATGCCTTTGGTAGCTGATTCTGAAGCCGGATTTATAATTCACAGCAGACCTTTTAAAGAGAAGAGTCTGCTTCTTGATCTGTATACTCTTAATTATGGCAGAATCAGTGCTGTGGCAAGAGTTTCAAAGTCCAGCGCTTCCCGTTCAATGGGAGTTTATCAGCCTTTTATTCCACTGAAACTATATTTAAGACAGGGAAGAAGCTCTTTATGGCAACTGTCAGATGCCATTATTCAGCGTCAGAGCTTTAATATAGTTCCTCCAAAGATATTCAGTGCAATCTATCTAAATGAACTTTTGTATTATCTGACCATTCCTCAGGATCCTGAACCACATCTTTTTGCTGCTTATTTGGATGCTCTTGAGCGTCTGGAAAAAGACGAGGATGAATTCATGATTCTGAGAAATTTTGAAGAGATTCTTATTGAAAGTCTTGGTTATGCTCCTGATTATGAAACCATAAATGGAGAGAGTTTCAAATCTGATTCGTTTTACATCTATTTACCGAAAAATGGCTTTATAGAAAGTAGTGATGTAGATAATTTGTTATTTTCAGGAAAAGATCTAATTTGTATAAAGAATAGAGATTTTTCTGAGCGCAATACAAGAATTGCTTTAAAAAAACTGTTCAAGGTTATTGTGGATTCCCTTCTGAATGGAAGAACACTAAAAAGCAGAGCTTTGTATTCTCAATTTCTGATGGTGAAATAATGGTTACATTTTATAAACCTGTAAAAAAAGAAACTGTAAAAAAAGCTGTTAAGGTTGAATGCTCCGATCTTGATCTTCAGGGAAGAGGCGTTGCCAGAGACGGAGATAATGTCTATTTTGTGCCAGGATTAATGCCTGGAGATACTGCAAATGTTCTCTCTGAAAACTCAAAAGGAAAGATCCATCAGGGAAAGATTACAAAAATTATTAAACCTTCTGTAAACAGAAGAGAAAAGGACTGTACTCTAATTGGACAGTGTGGTGGCTGTCAGATGCAGCATGTTCCTGTTGAGATGCTTATTGAGGCAAAGATCGCCGGGATCAGAAAGCTGTTTAAAAAGGCATTAAGCCTTGATATTGGAGAGGCCTCATTTGTCCACAGAGCCGATGAACTGCGCTATAGACGTGCCTGCAGATTTGCTATTCGAGGTGATCACGGAAAGCTTTATCTGGGATTCCGCGAAGAGAAATCTCATGATTTGGTTAAGATAAAAAATTGTCTGACTTTATCAGAAAGAATGAATAATGCCATAGAACCTCTGAATAAGGCAATTAATTCCTTGAATCTGAAAAATAAGCTTGGACATTTGGAACTGCTTGATTCAGATGGTGCATTAGGAATTCTGGTTCGTTTTTCTGCAACTGTAGACGAGCATGATGTATCAGTACTTGAGAGTGCAGGCAAAGAGCTTAATGCAGTGATTTCAATTGTTGAACCATATAGAAATCCTTTAGAAATCAAGAAGAAGGAGTCTTTAAGAGAAAGATTTATCTGTGGCAGTATCGATGATCTTTTCATCATTTCCCACGGTGTAAAAATCAAATGTAATCCATCTTCTTTTGTACAGGTCAATAAAAAGATTAACGACAAGCTGCTTGAGACAGTGATTGGAATGATTGCTCCTGACAAGAATACATCTGTTATGGATTTATTCTGTGGCCTGGGCAATTTTGCCATGCCTCTGGCTAAGGAAGGAGCAAATGTTATTGGCGTTGATATTGTTGCCAAGATGATCGAGGATGCTAGAGCCAACGCTAAAGAGCAAAATCTAGAAAATGTGAAGTTTGAAGTAGCTGATCTTGAGGAGCTGTTTGAAAATCAGAAATGGGCTAAGGCTGAC
This sequence comes from uncultured Succinatimonas sp., assembly GCA_900317105.1. GTDB lineage: Bacteria > Pseudomonadota > Gammaproteobacteria > Enterobacterales > Succinivibrionaceae > Succinivibrio. The sequence continues at coordinate 60,380 of ONFP01000003.1, forward strand.
TATGATGCCGTAGTTCTTGATCCCGGCAGAGAAGGCGCTAAAAGGGCAACTCTTTTCCTGGCAAAGAAAAAGGTGAAAAAAATAGTTTACATTTCATGTAACCCTCTTGCTGCGTCACGTGATACTATTGAGCTGATAAAGTCAGGTTATAAAATTAAACAGTGGGGAGTATGCGATATGTTTCCTCGCACTACCCATGTTGAGATGGTTCTCGAATTTACTTTGTAGTAAGGTTTTTATATGGTTGCAATCAGACAGACTCATAATGCAAGTTTTGATTTTGCTAAGTGGGTGGAGGCGTTGGAGCTTTCTGCCGAATACAAGGATGCTATTTCAAAAACCAATGAGTTTGTTCTGCGCTGTATAAGAAAGACCGAAGTTGAAGAAGACTTCGTTAATCCTGATGATCTGGTGGCGAGATTTAATCATATTTCATCAGAAATCGTAGGAATTCTGATGACCCTCAACATGGATCTTCCTTCCCTTGAGGTTTCAATTCTTTATCCTGCTTATGAAAGTGGTTTCATAAAGCTTGATGACATCAGAGAAGAGTTTGGTCCAAAAATTACCACTCTGCTTCTTGCCGTAAAGGATATGGAGGCTATTCGTTCTCTACAGACTTTAACAAGTTCCAATGCAACTGAAGAACAGGTGGATAGAGTCCGTCGTATGCTGCTTGCAATGGTTAAGGACGTTAGAGCAGTTGTAATCAAGCTTGCAGAACGAATTGCTGTTATTCGCGCCGCAAAGGAGGAGTCTCCAGAATCAAGGTATCTTATCGCCAAGGAAGTCTCAAATGTATATGCTCCTCTTGCCAACCGACTTGGCATCGGCCAGCTAAAGTGGGAACTTGAGGATCTTGCATTCAGATTCCTGCATCCTGATACCTACAAGGAAATTGCTTCTGATTTGGGCGAGAGAAGAGTTGACAGGGAAAAGTACATTGAAAACTTCGTTTCTTCTTTATCCTCTCTGCTGAAGAATGAAGGTATAGAAGCCTCTGTATACGGAAGACCAAAGCATATCTACAGTATCTGGAAAAAGATGCAGAAAAAACATCTTAAATTCTCTGAACTGTACGATGTCCGAGCTGTCAGAGTTCTTGTCTCTTCAATAGAAGAGTGTTATGCGGCTTTAGGTGTAATTCATTCAAATTTTGAGCACATTGCAAAAGAGTTTGATGATTACATTGCTAATCCTAAACCAAACGGATATCAGTCCATTCATACTGTTGTTTATGGCGAAGGTCACAAGGTTGTTGAAATCCAGATCAGAACAAAGAGTATGCATAACTCTGCAGAACTTGGAGTGGCAGCTCACTGGAAATATAAAGAAGGAAATGGCCAGAGTCAGGGCGTTGAGGAGCGAATTAACTGGCTGAGAAAACTTCTTTCATGGAGAGATGATCTGATTAAATCCGGAGCTCTTGAGGAAGAATTTAAGAATCAGGTTTTTGAAGATCGAGTCTACATATTTACACCTAATGGTGAAGTTATTGACCTCCCAACAGGAGCAACTCCGCTGGATTTTGCCTACCACGTTCACACCATGGTTGGTCACTGCTGTATCGGTGCCAAGGTGGATGGAAGAATTGTTCCATATACCTATAAGCTTAAAACAGGTGAACAGGTTGAAATTATTACCTCTAAAAATCCTAATCCTTCAAGAGATTGGATCAACTCTGAAAATGGCTTCCTGAAAACAGCAAAAGCTAGAAACAAGGTTCAGTCCTATTTCAGAAAACTTGATTTTGACAGAAATAAAGAGCTTGGTGCTGGTCTTATTGAAAAGGAACTAGTTAAGCAGGGAATTGATATCAGCAAGGAGCAGGTTAACTCTATTCTTAAGCTTAAGCTTTCAAGATTTAATCTGAAGTCTGTAGATGACATCTTTGCAAATGTTGGTGCCGGTGATATTGGAGTTAATATCATCATTGGTATCATTTCTGCGAATATTGAAAAGAATAAAGATGAAGTTGTCGATTCAAACGAGCTTATCGAAGATCTCATAAACAAACGCCAGAATGATGAGCTTCTAAAGAAAAACAAAACCAAGAGCGGCATTATAGTTGAAGGTGTGGGTGATATTATGACCCATATGGCCAAATGCTGTCAGCCTATTCCTGGAGATGAGATTGTCGGCTTTGTTACTCAGGGAAGAGGAATTTCTATTCACAGATGTGACTGTGAAAAATTCAGAAGAATGCAGGAACTGTTTCCTGAGAGAGTTGTAGATGCAACCTGGGGCAGCAACGTTAATATTGACAGCGGCTATACTGTAACGGTAAGAATTGTAAGCGAGGATTATTCCGGTTTCCTTCGCGATATTACTACTGTTATTGCCAACGAAAAGATGAATGTTCTGGGAATAAAATCTCACGTCGATTCAGCAAAGAATGTCTGTCTGGTTGATGTAGATCTTCTGGTTGTAAGTATCCCTGTGCTTAACAGGACTCTGGCAAAACTTAATGATCTTACTAGAGTTATTTCAGCACAGAGAGTCTAACATACTGAAAACTCAAAACTTTATTAATCATAAATAAAATCAATAGGATAAAATAGGAAACTTTTGCAACGCTGATCACATTCGTCAAGATTGTAATTGGTGTGATATAATCTCCTGTTTGAAGTTAAACTAAATCGGAGTTTTTATGTCTTCTTCTCCTAAGATTATTTTCGTAACTGGCGGTGTTGTTTCTTCACTTGGTAAGGGCATTGCCGGTGCATCTCTTGCAGCTGTTCTCGAAGCTCGCGGTCTAAAAGTCACCATAATGAAACTGGATCCTTATATCAATGTTGATCCTGGTACTATGAGTCCTATTCAGCACGGTGAGGTGTTTGTTACTGAGGACGGTGCAGAAACCGATCTTGATCTTGGTCATTACGAGCGTTTTATTAACGCAAGAATGTCAAAAAAGAATAATTTCACAACCGGTCGTATTTATTCAGATGTAATCAGAAAAGAGCGTCGCGGTGATTACTTAGGCGCAACTATTCAGGTTATTCCTCACATTACAAATGCAATTAAGGAGAAGATCCTTGCAGGATGTGAAGGTAATGATGTTACTCTAGTTGAAATTGGCGGAACAGTAGGTGATATCGAATCTCTTCCATTCCTAGAGGCTATCCGTCAGCTGGCTGTTGACATTGGTAGAGAAAATGCTTTATTCATGCATTTAACTCTTGTTCCTTATCTGCCAACCTCAGGTGAAGTTAAGACTAAGCCAACACAGCATTCAGTAAAGGAATTATTATCAATCGGTATTCAGCCAGATGTACTTGTATGCCGTTCTGAAAATGGTATTCCTGCTAACGAGCGTCACAAGATTGCAATGTTCTGTAATGTAAAAGAGAACGCTGTAATCAACATGAAAGACGTAGACTCAATCTACAAGATCCCTGCATTATTAAAGAGTCAGGGCCTGGATCAGTTAGTTGTTGATCGTTTCCGTTTAGATTGTAAGGAAGCAGATCTTTCTGATTGGGAGCAGGTTCTGTACCAGCAGGCTAATACCACTGGTGAAGTTACCATTGGTATGGTTGGTAAGTATGTAGAGTTACATGATGCCTACAAGTCTGTAAATGAAGCATTAAAGCACGGTGGACTTAAGAATCGTCTACATGTAAATATCCGTTACATTGATTCTGAGGACGTTGAGGTAAAGGGAATTTCTGTTTTAGAAGGTCTGGACGCAATCCTTGTACCAGGTGGTTTCGGTAAACGCGGTGTTGAAGGCAAGATTCTTGCTGCCAAGTATGCTCGTGAGAACAATGTTCCATATTTAGGAATCTGTTTGGGTATGCAGGTAGCTTTAATCGAGTACGCAAGAAATGTTGCCGGACTTAAGAATGCAAATTCAACAGAATTTGATCCTGAGACCAAGTATCCAGTTGTAGCTCTGATTACAGAGTGGAAGGATGAGTCAGGCAAGATTGAAAAACGTACTGATAAATCTGACCTTGGTGGTACCATGAGACTTGGCGGTCAGCTATGTCATCTGCAGGCAGGCTCAAAGGTTCGTGAACTTTACGGTTCAGACGATATTGTTGAGCGTCATCGTCACAGATACGAAGTTAACAATACTTTAATCAAGAAAATTACTGATGCAGGATTAAAGGTTGCAGGTCTTTCAACTGACAATAAGCTGGTTGAGATCATCGAAAATCCAGAGCATCCTTGGTTTATTGGAGTTCAGTTCCACCCTGAATTCACTTCAAATCCAAGAAAGGGACATCCTCTATTCTCCGGTTTCATCAAGGCCGCTAAAGAATACCAGGATAAACACTAGAGTTTAGTTTTATGAAGATATTTGCAGTTATTCTTTTAGCTATTATTGCTGTCCTTGGATGGCAGACTTACAGTGGGCGTAATGGAATACTGCAGTATCGAGAAACTGAACAGAAACTGAAGGCCGCATCGTCTCATACTGAGCGCCTTCAGAGACGAAATCAAGCTCTAGAGGACGAAATTTCCGATTTAAAACAGGGAAATAGAGTTGTCGAAGAGCTTGCCCGCTCCGAATTAGGCATGGTAAAACAGGATGAAACCTTTTACCGTGTAATCGAAAAAGAAGATAAGCCTTCTCCTTCCAAATAGGATGCTTTTTATGGAAAGCACTAAAATCGATGTTGTGCTCCCAGCCGCTGGCGTCGGGAAAAGAATGCATCTGGATATCCCCAAGCAGTATGCTCTTATAGGAAAAAAGACTGTTCTTGAGCTTACGGTTGATGCTATTTTCAGATGTCCTTCTGTTAACAATATTATTATTGGTGTAAGCCGGGAAGACGAGTACTTCAATGAGCTTGCCTTATCCGAAAATCCTAGAATCATCAGAGCGGAAGGAGGAAAGGAACGTTCCGATACAGTGCGTTTATGTCTGGAGCATGTTCAGACTTCGTGGGTCATGGTTCATGATGCAGCAAGACCTTTTGTTCACTTAGATGATCTTAATGCACTGTGCAGTAAGGTAAATTCATCTGAAATTGGTGCAATTTTAGCCTGCAGATCTGCTGATACCTTAAAGCAGGTTGATAATGGAAGAATAATAAAAACGGTTCCTCGTGAATCAATATTTAGGGCGTACACACCTCAGCTTTTTAAAACAGATATATTAAAAAAAGCATTGAATCATGCAGTTGAGTCTGATATTTCAATAACAGATGATGCCAGTGCAGTAGAGCTTTTAGGCTATCCAGTTGATATTGTAGAGGGAAGAGCTGACAATATTAAACTTACAACTCCAGAAGATCTAGCAATGGCTCGAAGACTAATGGAAGGACAGGATAATGTTTAGAATCGGTCATGGATTTGATGTTCATAAATTTGGCGGTCAGGGCCCTTGTGTTCTGGGTGGTGTTAAGGTTCCTTATGAACAGGGGCTTCTTGCTCATTCTGACGGAGATGTTGTTCTTCATGCAATCTCTGATGCCTTATTAGGCGCATTAAGTCTGGGAGATATCGGTCATTTTTTTCCTGATAATGATGATAAGTATCTGAATATAGACAGCAGAATTCTTTTAAGACAAGTTGTAGCTAAGGTTCATGAGTTAGGATATGTTGTTAATAATGTTGATACAACTATTCTTGCTCAGGCTCCTAAGATGGCTGCATACGAACCTGCAATGAGAGAGAATGTGGCTGCAGATTTAAATATTGACATATCTCATGTAAGTATCAAAGCAACAACTACGGAAAAACTTGGCTTTACTGGAAGAAAAGAAGGTATAGCAGCAGAATCCGTTGTTTTACTTGTAAAAAAACAGAATCCTTAATTAAACGGAGAAAAAGCCTCTCAATTATGAAATGAGAGTTTATTTGCCTATGAAAATTTTTACATCTCTATTTAACATCTTTGAAAAGCTTTCCTATCATAGATTTGCAACACCTATCATGTGTGCAAATTCTTTTTTTGAATCAATTTTCTGGCCGGTTCCTGCTGATGTTATGCTGGTTCCTATGTGCGTTTATCAGCGTAGAAAATCTCTTTACTATGCATTTCTGACTGTACTGTTCTCTGTTCTTGGGGCTGTAGTCGGCTATTATCTTGGATATTACTTATATGATCCTTATATCAGTGATTTCATAAGGATTATGCACTATCAGAAGAGTGCAGCTAAAGCGGCTGAGTACCTGACAACCTATGGCATTCTGTTTGTTTTTGTAGGAGCTTTCACTCCAATCCCATATAAAGTAATTGCTATAACCGCAGGTTTATGTGCTGCTCAGCGTTATGCGGATGAAGGCTCTGCCGGAGCTTTAGGTATATTCTCCTTTATTCTCGTTTCTTTCGTGGGTCGTGGTTTAAGATTCTTCCTTGAGGCGATTATTATTCTTATCGGTGGAGATAAGATGGAGCACTTAATCCGCAAATATATCGATAGAATCGGCTGGTTCTGTGTATTCTTAATTGTGATTTTTGTTGCGTATAAGATCCTAATTTAAAAAAATTTTTATATTTTTTCGTGAATTTGTGTAAGAATATTTATAAATACACAGATTGCATGTAAAGATATGAAGAATAATAAATTAACTCTTTTTCTTTTAAGTGCAGTGCTGGCTACGGCCTGCACTAATCATCAAAGCAAGCCAAAAAAGATAGCTGAAGTTGAATACGCTCAACCTGTTCATGTCAGCTCGAATGTCAAGTCTCAGAGGGTCTATTCCCCCTCCTCATCAACAAATCAGGCGGGAGTTGTAAGACCGTACTCTGAGGTTGTTTCTTCCTCTGGAGGAAATGTAAACAGTTCCGGCAATGTTAAACAGGCAAAACCATACATTCCAGATGCAGGTTCCTACAATACCAGGACTGTAAATCTTAATGATGAGACCTATCAGGTTAAGCCTGGTGATACTCTTTACTCTATCGCTTTCCGGTATGGAAAAGATTACAGAGAACTTGCTCAGAAAAATAATATTGACGTTCCGTACAATATCAGTGTGGGACAGATTATTCATCTGAATTCAAAAACTACTACTGTAGCCCCGGTCGCAAATAATCAGAAGATTTATATTGTTAAAAATGGAGATACAGCGGTATCCGTTGCAAAGAAACATGGCTTGACTCTCTCTCAGCTAGTTAAAGCAAATCAGCTGAAGAAACCTTATTCTCTTGAGGTTGGACAGAAACTTAATTTAGATACTTCAAAATCAATTGCCTCTGCTCAGACCAATCCAAAACTTGTGCCTGTAGCAGGTTCTGAAAATAAGACTTCTACCTCAGTAGCTCAGGTTCAGTCTGAAAACATGGCTCCTGCTGCGATAAATGAAGCTGCTCCTGTAAGGATAGTATCTGGAAAGACGGCATCTGTATCTGGTGTGTCGTGGATGTGGCCTGCCAAAGGAACTGTAATCAGAAACTTCTCTTCCTCTAACAAGGGTATTGATATTGCTGGTTCTAGAGGGCAGAACATCAACGCTGCTGCAGCTGGACAGGTTGTATATTCAGGAAATGCGCTTAGAGGTTACGGAAATCTTGTGATTATTAATCATAATAACGAGTTCCTGTCTGCTTATGCGCACAATGATATGCTTCTGGTTAAAGAAGGTCAGAATGTTAAGCGAGGACAGGTTATTGCCAAGATGGGCTCAACCGATGCCTCACGTGTGATGCTTCATTTTGAGATACGTTACAAGGGTAATTCTGTAAACCCTCGAAACTATTTACCAAAATAAAAACTACATAAAAAAACAAGATACTATTCGCATTTTTGCAATGCGGAGTTTGAAGAACTGCGAAATTATACTTTTTTATAGTTGCAAAATTTGCATGAATTTTGCTTAATAAAATTATAACAACAAGCAACAAATGTTAAGGGTATCTCATGAACAATATAAATGAATCCGAGGAGCTAAGCTCCGAATTCCACGATATTCCTGATACTTTGGATAAAGAGGTATCTCCATATAAGGGAGGCAAGACTTCATCTTCGCGTGAAAATGTAGATCTGTTATCAAACTACTTTAGTTCAATTCGTCGCTATCCTCTGTTATCTTCAGAGGAAGAGTCGGAAATTGGACGCAAGGCAAGAGACGGCGACAGAAGATCGATTGATCTAATGATAACGTCAAATCTTCGTCTGGTAGTTAAGATTGCCAAAAATTACCGAGCAAGAGGTGTTCCTCTTCTTGATCTGATTGAGGAAGGAAACCTTGGTCTGATTCATGCTGTACAGAAATTTGATCCTGACAGAGGTTTCAGATTCTCAACATACGCTACCTGGTGGATCCGCCAGAGTATCGAACAGGCAATTATGTGTCAGTCCAGACTTGTTCGCCTGCCAGTACATGTTATTAAAGAAATCAATATTATTCTCAAGGTTAAACGTCAGCTTCAGGAAGAAGATATTCAGAAGCCTGTTTCAATTCAGCAGATTGCTGAAGAAACAGGCAAGGATCCTGAAACTGTAAGAAATCTGTTATCCTTACTTGAAGGTACCAGTCCTCTTGATGTAAGTGTTCGCGGTTCAGATGATGACAAGGAAGTTTCTCTTCTGGATGTTGTTCCTGATACTAAACTTGTTTCTCCATTTGAACATGTCGATCAAAAAGAAGTGGTTGAGATTGTAAGAGCCTGGTTTAATGAGCTTCCAGAGAAGCAGCAGATGGTTGTTCTTTACCGTTTTGGTTTGAATGATGAAGATGTTCTTACTCTTGAAGAGGTTGGAAAGAAGATTGGTCTGACCCGTGAGCGCGTTCGTCAGATTCAGAGTGAGGTTTTAAAATCCTTGCGTAAGACCTTTGAAAACTACGGAATTGATAAAAATTCCCTGGGAATGCAGAATCTAAACTAAAAAAAACAGATATTCCGCCTGATGGCGGAATATTTTTAGTCGGTCTTACTGAAGCTTTCCTTTTAATTCGTTAAGAATATTAAGGGCCTCAATCGGAGTTATAGAATTCAAATCTATTTCCTTTATTCTATTTTCAACTTCACTGTCTTTTTCTTTGTAAATGACCTTTTCTACGGCCTCGGCCTGTTTATTATTTACAGTCTTGCTTTCTTTAACAGTGATATCTTCTTTGATTGAAGAGTGCTTTTTCATTGTGTTGATATAGGATTTTGCTTTAGAAATAACACCCGAAGGCAAGCCTGCAAGATTTCCTACTTCAATTGCATATGAGTAGTTCTGAGAGCCTTTATTGGCCTGATACATAAAGACAATCTTTCCTTCAAACTCTTTTGCTTTAAAACAGATGTTTTCAATGTTATCGTAGGTATCTGCCAGAGAGGCGATCTCAGGATAGTGAGTTGAAAACAGGGTAAAACTCTTAACGTTGGCACACATGTACTCTGCAATAGACAAGGCAAGAGCACTTCCTTCATAGGTTGAGGTTCCTCGTCCAATCTCATCCATTAAAACCAGACTGTTTGCTGTTGCGTTATTAATGATTGATGAGGCTTCTTCCATTTCAACCATAAAGGTAGAACGTCCGGATGATAGATCGTCTGAAGCACCAATTCTGGTGAAGATACGATCAATATTTCCAATCTCTGCATAGGTAGCAGGTACATATGAACCAAGTCTTGCCATAATGGAAATAAGCGCAGTCTGTCTCATATAGGTAGATTTTCCACCCATGTTTGGACCGGTAATAACAAGCATCTGTTTTTTATCCAGACAGATAGAATTGGAGACGAAAGGGGAATCAGTAAGAGTTTCGATAACAGGATGTCTTCCGTTGTCTATTTTGATTATGTGCTGATCACTTAAGATTGGTCTGACGTAATTCCTTCTCTCTGCCAAATCAGCAAAGCCAATAAGTACATCAAAGATAGACAGCTTTGAAGAAAGACTGATTAGACGAGGGAGTTGTTGCTGCAGTTTTCTGATGAGATCATTGAATAGTTCTGCTTCTAAAACTAAGGCTCTTTCTTTGGCGCTTAATGCTTTTTCCTCCAGTGCTTTTAGCTCTGGTGTTATATATCTTTCATTGTTCTTGAGAGTTTGTCTTCTGATGTAGGTTGCTGGGACCTTGTCTGCCTGAGCCTTGGATACTTCAATATAGAAACCGTGAACTGAGTTGAAGTTTACCTTCAGAGTTGCAATACCAGTCTTCTGCTTCTCCTCTTCCTCAATCTTGGCAAGCAGCATTTCAGAACCGTTCATAAGTTCTCTTAGTTCATCCAGTTCCTGGTTGTATCCGTTTGCAATAACGTCTCCGTCTCGAAGAAATGTGGATGGATTGTCGAGAATAGAGTTAGTCAGTAAATCAGCTACGTCTCTCAGTGCATCAATCTGTTCGTTAAAATCTAAAAGGATTTCCTGGTTTGACTGAATTAGACTCTGTTTTAAGGAAGGTATCATTTTTAATGAATCCCTTAAAACAGCCATATCCTTTGGTCTTGAGGAAGACAGACCAATACGGGCGATAATTCTTTCTATATCTCCGATATTGTTCAGTATTGCCTTGATTCCATCCTTATCAGAGTTCATCAGGGCGGAAACCAGATCAAGTCTATGATTGATTTCATTATTATTGCGCAGAGGCTCAATGATCATTTTTCTGATAAGTCTCTGTCCCATAGGAGTTGAGGTATTATCAAGAACAGACAGTAGAGAACCGTAATGTTCTCCTTTGAGGTTACACAATAATTCAAGATTTCTCTGGGCGCATTTATCAAGAATAACAAATGAACTGTTATCATCTCTGCTGATCTGCTTGATATGTTCAATTGACACGTTCTGAGTCTGTTTTACATAATTCAGAAGAGCTCCTGCTGCACAGATTCCTTCTTCTAGATTTTCAATATCAAAGCCGAACAGACTGTTGGTTTCAAACTGTTTACATAAAAGCTTATAGCAGTTCTGAAGATCAAAATTCCATGGAGCCAGTGCTTTTTTTGAACTGATGTCCTGGAATAAAAACATATCCTTGAAATTCTCAGGGTACACGATTTCAATAGGAGAGACCTTATCAAGATAAAGCATCAGTTCTTTTTCATTGGCACAGACTGCTGTCTTAAATGTTCCTGAACTTAATGACAGATAGGCAAAACCGTAATATCTCTTACCCTTGAATACACATGCAATAAGATTGTCTGTTCCGTCAGGAGCAATACCTTCATCGGTTACTGTTCCTGGAGTAATGATCTTTGATACCTTGCGAACCATGGTCTTCTGATTCCCTGGTGTGCCGACCTGTTCACAGATAACGCAGGATTCTCCAAGTTTGATTAGTCTGGCAATGTAATTATCTACAGCATGAAATGGAACGCCTGCCATTGGAATCGGTTCACCATTGTTGGTTCCTCTGCGGGTGAGGGTTAGATCCAGCAGTTTGGCTATTTTCTTTGCATCATCATAGAAGAGTTCATAAAAATCGCCCAATCTGTATAAAACCAGAGTATCAGGGTAATTTGCTTTTATTTCCAGATACTGACGCATCATTGGGGTTACATTCTTATTATTTTCTTCCATTTGAGTTCCAATTTCAGTGAATGTTTTTATTTGCTTCTGTCCAATTCTAATATAAATAATTCTGTGTATATTTATACAGTTATGTCTTAATACATGGAGTTGAAGCCGTTATTTTGTGCAACGTATTCTATCATTTTTGCATCTGCATAGCATTTACGCTTTTTGTCAATTAAATAAAAGAGGGGAAATTGGTATTGTGTATCTGAAAAGAAAAGATTTTTTTTCAATTTTAAAGTTTTTTGTGCTTTGGAAATAACTAATAAAAAATATATTTATCTATATATTGACAATCATAACTAACCTAATTATTATATTTATAGTATTTAGAAACGAGGAACAAAATTATGGCAGCTGCAAAATCATCCAGCACAGGCTCATCATCAAAGTTAGTAGCCAATATTACAAAAGATCCTAAAAAACAGAAAGCTTTAGAAGCTGCAATGGAGCAGATTGAACGTCAGTTCGGTAAAGGTGCGATTATGCGTCTTGGCCAGAATGAACTTGTTGATACTGAAGCAATCTCAACTGGTTCTCTATCGCTGGATATTGCTCTTGGAATCGGCGGTCTGCCAATGGGACGTATTATTGAGATTTACGGCCCTGAATCTTCAGGTAAGACTACTCTGACTCTGGAGCTGATAGCTCAGGCTCAGAAAAAAGGTAAGGTCTGCGCTTTTATTGATGCTGAACATGCTCTTGATCCTATTTATGCAAAAAGACTTGGTGTAAAGGTTGAAGATGTGTTTATTTCGCAGCCTGACACTGGTGAACAGGCTCTTGAGATTTGCGAGACTCTTGTTCGTTCCGGTGGTGTGGATGTTGTTGTAATTGACTCTGTGGCAGCTCTTGTTCCTAAGGCAGAAATTGAAGGTGAAATGGGTGACAACCATGTTGGTCTTCAGGCTAGACTAATGTCTCAGGCCTTAAGAAAGCTGACTGGTATTGTTAAACAGGCAAACTGTATGGTTGTGTTCATTAACCAGCTGAGAATGAAGATTGGTGTAATGTTTGGCAACCCAGAAACCACAACCGGTGGTAATGCCCTAAAGTACTACGCTTCTGTAAGACTTGATATCAGAAAGTCCAATGTTCTGAAAGACAAGGAAGAGGCTATTGGAAACGAGACCAAGGTTAAGGTGGTCAAAAACAAAGTGGCACCTCCATTTAAGACAGCTGTCTTCCAGATTCTGTTTAACTATGGTATTGCCAAGAACGGTGAACTGATTGATCTTGGTGTTAATGCCAAGATTATAAACAAGACTGGAGCATGGTTCTCATATAATGGAACCAAGATCGGTCAGGGTAAAGTCAACTGCATGAAGTATCTTGATGAGAATCCTCAGGTGGCAGATGAGATTGAAGCTAAGATCAGAGAGTTCTACAAGAACAACAATGACTATGGCGATACTGCTTCCATTGGTTCAGCAGAAGAGGAGCAGACTGATTCTCTGGGAGATCTTGGAGATGAAGTCTCAGAAGAGGATTTAATTACTCCAATCCCTGAAGATTTATAGGAAACATTTAATTTTGAATAACACTTTTTATTCAAAAAAGAAGGTTAAGGAATCAGACGCTGCATTGGCAACTAATGCAGCGTTGCGTTTTTTATCCAGAAGGGAATATTCAAAACTTGAGCTTTATCAGAAACTATGTCTTCGTTATACCACTGATGCGGCTAAAGCAGCTGTAAAAAAGTGTGTAGAAAATGATTGGCTTTCTGAAAGTCGTTATATAGAAATGCTTCATAGACATATAATCAGTCAGTGTTACGGCCCATTACGATTTGTTATGGAAGCAAAAAAGAAGGGGATTAACTCCTCATTATATGATGAGTTCCTTAGAGATACTGACTGGAATTCTGTAGCTGTAGCTTTTCTTTCAAAAAAAATCCCGCAAAAAGCTAATCTTTCCTTTGAAGATAAGCAGAAATATCTTGCTGCTCTTGCCAGAAGGGGATTTTCAAACTCCTTATGTACTAATGCTATGGAAGAGTATCTTGGCTCTTCTTTTGATCTGTAAGAGAAATTTATTCTTTCCTGCTTTTTCTAGTGTTTTTTTTCTGCCTGAATCTTTAAAGTAATGCGATCTGTGCGTCAAAACCATGTATAATTCATCACTGTTTAAATTTACAATTTTAGGATCCAATATAAATGTACATGACAACTGATCAGATACGTGATGCGTATTTGAAATTCTTTGAAGAGCACGGACATACAATTGTTCGTTCTA
>ONFP01000135.1 GCA_900317105.1 uncultured Succinatimonas sp.
TGAGCCTCAGAGATGAGGTAGTTACGACTCGTATACAAGAGTATAGCAGTCCATTCTTAGTTACAGAGAGCCTCGAAATGGGGTAATTACGAACCTAAGCTTGCACCTATTTTTGATTTCAGGTTTGTTATGGGATTACTGAATATCCTATAAGAATATCTGTTGTGAATTGCAGGAAAGGTGTATAGAGAAAAGGCTTTATAAAAGGATAGTCTATTTCTTTAATCGTCTTTTACCCCATTTATCATGGGGCTAAGTGATGTGATTGGACTTATAAGACAGGTCTTTAACAGAATAGATAAAAATACTTCCCTGTTGAAGGGATTAGGTGTTTCAGCAGTATGGCTATGATCTGATTCTTTCTTTTTAATTTGTCACCTCTTCCTGCGTAAAATCAGCATCAACCTCTTCTCTTTCGTTACTGAGATCAATAGTACGAGCAGATGGAGATGCATTTAGTAATTTTGAGATAAGATCATATGCTTCCTCACTGTTAGCCTTGCTGTATTCTTGATTAAAGTCTTTTGTAAGCTCCTGCAGTCTGGTTATATTATGAGCCCTTTCATGATCTATAGTTCTTAATTCCTCTTCTGTACGTTCTTTAAGCATTCTTATGCTGCTGTCTGCTTTCATCTGTATTTCTTTTCGCAAATCATTCTGAATCTTTATAAAATCTTTAAGCTCTGCCAGTTTTCCTGCATCGTTCTTTTCATTATTGTTAACAACATTGTTATCTAACATAATAAAACTCCATTTCCCAATAAATAAAAAACTAATAAAACATCTAAAGGTAAAGGCCGGATATATAATCAGTTGAAATAAAAAATAAGATCGAAGGATAGTAGCCCTTAACAGGGCTTTGTATTTTGTTTATTAGCAATTTCAGAGATTGCCTGTTTATAAAGGTTATAGTTACCTGTGGCTTTTGCTTTTTCAGCCAGTTCTACCAGAGCATTAAGGGATAGTTTACGAAGTTCCTGAGTATTACGCTCTTTTAGAAGCTCAGTCTCCATTTCCTTCTGTTCTTTACTGCATTCAATGTCTCTTTGAGCGTTTATTTCTGCTCTTCTGGTCTTTTGTCTTTCGCTTTCTGTAGAACAGGATTTTCCAATTGCATAAGAGGTTGCGGCGATAGCGACACCGGCAGCAATAGCAACTGGTGCAGAAATAACAGTAGTAGCTGCAGCTAAAGGATAAAGTAAAAACTGTAACATAGTAGGCTCTCCCATCTGTTAATTTAAGATACTTACTAAATAGCAAATGAAATGCCAACTTGTTTACTGATTGTTTTAAAAGATATTTGTTATTTTTAGGCTATAGATAAAATTATATTTTTATATAATGATTTATATATTTAGAGAAATATTTAATGAGGTCATTTTAAATTAGTAAGCAGATGTTCTAATTTACTTACAAGAATGAAGATAGATTGTACAACCTTTTTTAAATCCAAAAACAGAAAGGTGCGATGACAAAGAAGATAAGAAACAACAGCATCGCAATCTTTCCTCTGTTTTTATACTCGTCCTCGCTATCAAGATTGATAACCATATTTATAGGTATTGCGCTGAGCAGAACCCATAAACCAAAGCGAGGGACAATCCATAAGAGTATATCTATATTGCTGTACATTCCTTATTCCACTTCTCGATTTTTATCTCAGGTAAAAACTGTATATGAGCACAATTCCCATTTCTAAAACGTATCAGAAGATGCAGCAGCGTAATCATGATGCTCAGAAACACTTCTATCATACTGAACGTCTTTTTTAGCTATACCTGATTCCTCATATATAAGCCTTTTAACAAGCTATCTTAATTGTAGGTTGTCTAAACTTAGATTTATAGCAAACGTTAAACTAAATCAAATCACATATCAGAATCCGGAATGATGATTATTTATATTTAGGACAAGAGCAGACAGAAAATCCCGCCATTTCAGATCTGCTTTTTTCATAAAGAGGAGTAACTATGAAGGTATTCAGGATTGCTTGTATAGCCTTATTAGCTGTTTCTACCGCGTCATTTGGAGGTAACCTCAGCAGCTGTTCTTTCAATGGCATTCCTTTGTATGGCAAAGTTAAAGTGGTTGATGCATTTGCTGATATTAAAGTAGAGGTTGTTAATGCATTCTCAGATCTCGATGTACAAACTGTAGATGCCTTTGCTGATAGCTGCGGTAAATGGCAGTTTGTCGATGCGTTCCCAGATTTCAAGGTGCAGTTCGTTAATGCATTTGGCGACATAAAAATACGTTTTGTGGACGCCTTTCCCGGTATTAAATAGCTTTGGATAAAGAATAAGTTAATTCAATCGAATAAATAACGCATAAGGAGAATTGGGTATGAACAAGGCTAAAGATTTAGTTTTCTTCTCTGGACTGTCTTCACAGAGAAATCGTCTTATTGCTGAAGAAAAAAGACAAAAGGCTATGCAGGACTTAAAAGAGTCAACTAAGCCTTTCCGTAAGCATCCGATTGCAACAACCATGGGTATTTTATGGCTGTGTGTTTTTACTTATGCCATCTGCAGTGTGTGGCAGGAAGAATGGATTATCATTGCTTTTGTCGCAGGTTTCTGGCTGATGATCCTGTTTATGGGAATCGGATATTGTGAGACTCTATATGATCTGACTCAGGATAATTCGGAAAAGACTGAACCAGAGGAAATTACTGTTCATATAACTGTCGAGGTCCGAAATGTTACAAAGTATCTGCAGAATTTAATCACTAAAGACTGATTGTTTTATTCCGGATTCTGATATCATTCCTCATAAAAAAAACGTTACTTATGCCTAAAACGAGATACTGGTATATTTCGTCTCTTAATATCAAGTCTAAAATCAGAAGGAGCGTACCGGAATTTCTCTTTTTAGGATAAAACCATGGCAGCAAACGTCAAACAGAGCTTAGCATCCCCTTCTGAAAAGTTAATTGCTTTATATTCCCTTCTTCTCTTTGCCAGATACCCACTAAGCCTAACCTACATATCAGAGCAGCTGCAGTGCTCAAAACAGTCCGTATTAAGACTTATCGAAAGAATTGAGTCATCCGGTTATGGCAACATCACTAGACAGAAGAAAGGCCGAGAGACGGTTTATATCCTTTCAAAGCCACGAAATCTACCTAAGATCAGCGTTAATTCTGAAGGATTGTATCAGCTAGCCTTATGCAAGAACTTCCTGGTAAAAATGCTACCCCACAAGATGAAGCTCAACATTGATGCGGTCATTCAGGAAACCTCTGCCTACCTGTCTGATGATCCTATTACAGAGGACTTCCTGTCTGTTGGTGATGTTTATACCAAGGGCAGTGTTGACCACACTCCTTATCAGCCAATTCTCGATACCATTATTGAAGCAATACGTAAGCACAAGGTTTGCAGAATCACCTATTCACCAACAGCAGATAATGTGGATAAGGTGTATTTCCTGGCTCCACACAGAATTACCGCTTTCCATGACAATCTTTATGTAGTAGGCCGACTTGTTAAAGAGGATGGTGTTGCTGAACCAGTCAACGATCACAACAACACGTTCCTGCTGTATCGATTTAAGCAGGCAGATATTACTCATAGGAACACTGATCTTGCTCCTCTGGTTGCAGATCAGAGTGAAGGTGCATTTGGCTGGTTTAATTCAGGTGACGTATTTGAAGCAAAAATCCTGTTTAAGAAAGAAGTCGCAGGCTATGTTACCTCAAGGACCTGGAGCAATCAGCAGGCCATTGAATATCTTCCTAATGGAGATTT
>ONFP01000004.1 GCA_900317105.1 uncultured Succinatimonas sp.
GGAAGTGCGTTAGTAACCAGGATTGTTTTTTGAGTCATGTTTTCCTCAGTTATTTTCTTTTTGAATTTTATGAATAATTGGCGAGTATTTTACTACAAAAGGTGAGCTTTGGCACATAAAACACGTTAAATGCGCACTTATAACCCCCTAGAATCAGCAAATGTGCAAAGCTAAAATTGTAGATTACAAGCGAAATGTTTGAAGAAGATATAAAACAAAAATCCACCGCCTTTGGCGATGGACTCTGATTATAATCTGATTCTATATATAGGTTCTCTATTTCTTATGAACAGGATTTATCCCCAGTGCAGGCATGCGGCTGTTCATAGGAAACTGAGATGAGGAAACCTTCATGGCCAGTTTTAACTTGGCACAGTCCTCTGCATCAGGCTTTGCAGTCAGATCACAGTCCTCTGCATCAGGCTTTGCAGTCAGATCTCTAATCTGATTCTTTTTTGAGAAGGTTCCTTCTGTAAGTCTGATATCAACTTTTTTCTTTAAAAGCAGACAGATAAAATCATGCAGCTCAGACTCACTGGCATCACCAGATTCGACTTTACTTAACAGTTTTATTAGTTCTAATGGGTTCTGCATACTGGTTCACCATACCTTACAACGTATTTCAGATCAAAATGTATAAATGACGGAGTCAGATCACATGCCTTGGTAAAAGAATTCACATGATAATACCTTGCCGCAATCTTATTTGCAAAGTTTTCTTTTGAAACCTTCATCGCTCCGATAAAAATGTATCTTCCGGACTGTACATGCATGATAGGTACTTCAAGATCCTTCTTGCCCTGAGCAATCTGGTCGGCAATGGATTTCTCAAGTTCTACCTGATCTGCCCTTGCCTGGAATAAGGCTCCAAAGGCATTTGTACTTGTAACGGCAAAAAATACAAAAAATAAAGCATAAATTGTCATTTTATAAGCTGACTTCAAAGGATTTATATCGTGTTTCTTTAAAGCAGCATATAAAGCTATATCTGCCGCCAGTACAAACATGGTAAAGGGAGCAGCAGAGCGGCCAGGGAAATTAGGAGAGAAAATCATAATTGCCAGAGAAACAAAGCCTAAGGCAAAGCTGTAGTATGAGGCATAAAGCTCTGTTTGGCATTTCTCTTTAAGGTTATTTCTCTTAAAAAGTACCAGGAAGTATACATAGCACAGTATTACAGGCAGATTCTCTATTAATGACACGAAGAAAATCTGAATGGTGTTCAGTAAATGAGGGAAATAATCAAAATTATTCTGAGCCATGCTGTCGTATCTTGCGGCATTGCCTGGAGATAAAGCCAGAACTAAAAAGCCGATACACATGCCGACAAGACCTGCTGCCTGCCATAGAGTAAGCTCTCGTTTATAGAGCTTATATAAACACAGAAGTCCGGTTACAGCACAGATTGCAAAGCCGGTATTTTCATTGCACCAGCCGGCGATAATGCCTAAGACAAACATCATCAGCGCAAACAGTATTCCGTGTTCTGCTCTTTCCTCATTTAAGGCAAAACGGTAAGGCAGCAGATACAGCATAATAAAGGTGGAGGTGAACAGATAATTGCAGGAGGTTACCAGCATGAACACAACTTCACCGTAAGATCTCATGCATACCCATAAACCGATGCTGATAAATACAACAGGTACAAAAGGCATTTTAAAAGGAGAGATCTTTTTGCCGGTACCCATTGAGTAGATAAAGTAAATTAAAAGTACATAGCAAAGTGCAGTTGCCAGTGAGGAGACAACCTTACCGCCCCACAGCAGACATTGAGCCAGAAAATGAGGAGGAGTTCTGCCGCCCCAGGTAAAATAGTGGCGATACTGAGAAACACAGATGTCGTAGAAGGAGGAAACCAGATCCTCGGTGCCTTCAATCAGCTGATATCTGTAGTCATTTGAATAATAAGGAATCAGGAACGCGAAAGTAGCAATAAAACAAAACCAGAGTAAAAGATAGATATTTGTTTTCAGTTGGAACATAACAAACTCGATATTAGTGTAAAATTACAGTAGACAAGTATAGATCAAAGTTTCAAATATTAGTAATTATGCAACTCAAAGACTTATTAAAAGCTGATATCAACCTTTCTTTTTCAAATACAGTTAAACATATCGGTAATCTGAATATCACCGGAATCATTGGAACTATCGGTGCTGTCTATGAAAAAAACGGTGGTCCTTTTCTGGTAATCTGTGCAGATAATTTTGTTGCGCAGAGTATTAAATCAACTTTAGTTGCAGTGCTGCCAAAGGTTAAGGTGGAATATCTTCAGGACTGGGAGACACTGCCTTATGATACCTTATCTCCTCATCAGGATATTGTCTCCTCAAGAATCAGTATTCTCTCCAGACTTAAGTCTCTAAAAAATGAAATCGTTGTCACCACGGTTCAGGCAATCATGCCAAGATTAAGTCCGGTTGACTACATTAAAGCCAACAGTTTCTCAATTTCCAAAGGTGATATCAGAGATATTCAGGAAATCCAAAAAGAGATGACCTCCCATGGATATCTGAGAGTTGAACAGGTTTTAGCTCCGGGTGAACTTGCTATCCGCGGTTCTATTCTTGATATTTACCCTATGGGCTCAGACGTACCTTACCGTATCGATTTCTTTGATGATGAGGTGGATTCCATACGTGTTTTTGATGTGGATACTCAGAGATCATTAGAGCAGATTGATAAGATTGCCCTGCTGCCGGCACATGAATATCCTCTTAATGAAAAGTCTATAAGTGTCTTCAGAAGCAATTACCGTGATGCTTTTATCGGGGCTAATTTTGCATCCCACTCTATTTATCAGGCAATCTCCCGAGGTGCAATTCCTGCAGGTATTGAATACTACATGTCACTGTTCTTCAGTTCTATGAGCAGTATCTTTGAGTATTTAAGTGATGATTACAAGATCATTACCGTTGATGATGTAAAGAAGGCGGTAACTGAATTTGATGTTGAGGCTCACAAGAGAGCTTTAGAGTTTGCAGGAAATTCTGATCATCCTCCTCTTCCGGTATCTCAGGTTTTCTTAAATCCGCAGGAGGTTTTTGATAACCTTAAGAAATATCAGTTAATTGAGCTTTATCAGCAGGCTTTTGATGAAGAGGAGCTTTCCAAAAGAGGCTTCTACAATACTGATTATGTAAAAATTCCTGATATAAGCTATAACCGTCAGGAAAAGGAATCCCAGAATAAATTTATTGCTTTTGTAAGCGACTTTATAGATAAAGGCGGCAGAATTCTGATGTCAGCCCTCTCCGAGGGACGCAGACAGAGTCTGAGAGAAACACTGCCACAGGCTATTATTGATAAGTATGGGATTAAGGCTGCCTCATCCTTTGACGATTTTCTCAATGCCAAAGACCCATTCATGCTGACGCTGGCTCCCTTTGATGAAGGTCTGATTATTCCGTCTGTAAAGCTGTGTTTTTTAACTGAGAATGAAATCTTAGGCTATAAGGTTGTAAGAACCAGAAAAGCTTCCAAAAACTCTCAGCTATCCCAGGATACCATTATTAAAAACCTCTCCTCGTTAACTGAAGGTCAGGTGGTGGTTCACATTGATCACGGTATCGGCCGCTATCGTGGTCTTAAGACCATGGAGATTGGCGGTATTAAAGGTGAGTATCTGACTATTGAGTATCAGAACGGTGATATGCTCAATATCCCGATTACTGCCTTATCCAAGGTCGCCAGATACTCCAGCTCTGAGAATCCGCCTCTCTCAAGATTAGGTTCTGATACCTGGAATAAGCATAAGCAGAAAGCGGTTCAGAAGGTTACCGATGTGGCAGCACAGCTTCTTGATTTATACGCCAGACGTGAAGCCAGCCGCGGTACTAAATTTGTAATCGATGAGAAGTCTTTAGATGAGTTTGCCTCAGGCTTTGGTTTTGTGGAAACCCCTGATCAGAAGGCTGCAATTGATAATACTCTTGCTGATCTTGCCAAGGAACAGCCAATGGATCGTCTGGTCTGCGGTGATGTTGGCTTTGGTAAAACCGAGGTAGCTCTGCGAGCTGCCTTTGTGGTGGCAGCCTCAGGTTCTCAGGTTGCAGTACTGGTGCCAACCACTATTCTTGCTGAACAGCATTATCAGAATTTTATTGAAAGATTTGCCGGAACCGCAATTACAATTGAACTATTATCCCGTTTTAAGACTGCAAAACAGCAGAAGGAAACCTTAGATAAGGTAGCTGCCGGCAGTGTTGATATTGTTATCGGTACCCATAAGCTTTTATCTAAGGATATTAAGTTTAAGAAGCTGGGGCTTATCATTGTGGATGAGGAGCATCGTTTCGGTGTTAAGCAGAAAGAGAAATTAAAGGAGCTGCGTGCCCAGGTTGATCTTCTGACTCTAACCGCTACCCCTATTCCAAGAACTCTTAACATGGCAATGGAAGGCATGCGTGAACTCTCAATCATTGCAACTCCTCCAGAGCATCGTCTTGCAGTTAAGACCTTTGTAATGCAGAACTCTGACACCATTACCCGTGAAGCTATTATGCGTGAGTTAAGACGTGGTGGACAGGTCTACTATCTGCATAATGATGTCTCCACCATCAATCAGAGAGCACAGCAGCTAAGTGCTCTGGTGCCTGAGGCAAAAATCGGTATAGGTCACGGTCAGCTGAATGAAAAAGAACTGCAGAAGGTAATGCGTGATTTCTATCATCAGCGTTTTAATCTGCTGCTGTGTACCACTATCGTTGAAAATGGTCTGGATGTGCCTACCGCCAATACCATTATCATCGACAGAGCAGATATGCTCGGCCTGGCTCAGCTGCATCAGATCCGTGGTCGTGTCGGCCGTTCCCATCATCAGGCCTATGCCTACCTCTTCACTCCGCCAAAGGAGCTTA
Organism: uncultured Succinatimonas sp.; assembly: GCA_900317105.1. Taxonomy (GTDB): domain Bacteria; phylum Pseudomonadota; class Gammaproteobacteria; order Enterobacterales; family Succinivibrionaceae; genus Succinivibrio. The sequence goes on from ONFP01000004.1 coordinate 4,860, forward strand.
TCTCCAAGGATGCCAAGCTGCGTCTGGATGCAATCTCCTCTCTTGAAGAACTTGGTGCAGGCTTTGTGCTGGCAACTCATGATATGGAAATTCGTGGTGCCGGTGAGCTTTTAGGTGAAGAACAGTCCGGTCAGATAGAATCAGTTGGTTTCTCCTTATACTCAGAAATGCTTGAAGCTGCGGTAAAGGCCCTAAAGGAAGGCCGTGAACCATCTCTTGCAGAGCTGACCTTAAATGAATGTGATATCGATCTTCACATCCCTTGCCTGCTGCCATCTGATTATATTGGAGATATCAATACCAGACTTTCGCTTTACAAGAGAATTTCCTCCTGTGTTACTCCTGAGGAATTTGAAGATCTGAAGGTTGAAATTATCGACCGCTTCGGTCTGCTGCCTCCTCCTGCGGTTAATCTGTTTGAACTCTCATCCTTAAAGAAGCTGGCAACAGATCTTGGTATCAAGAGGATTAATGGAGATGAGAAAGGTGGAATTATTGAGTTTAACAGTGATCATAAGATTTCAAATGACTATCTGATTAAGCTTATGACCACCTGTAAACATAATGAGTACCGTATAACCGGACAGAGTTCCATGCGCTATAACCTGCCTGAAACTCCGGAGTATCCAAGACTTAAGCTTTTAAGACAGCTGCTTTTGGCTTTCGCCGCCAACAGCTCTCTTGCAAAATAGTTCACAATAGCTTTATTTTTTGAGGCGTACTACCAGTGCGCCTCCAGCCTTTAACATGTTTCCTGATGCTTTATGAGAGAATAGAATTTCTGTCTCTTTATCAAAGGCAAGTGCCCTGTCTGTCTCATCGGCATTCAGATAGACTCTGATTCCGTTTCGCTCATAGCTAACAAGTCTGCCCTCGGTCTTTTCAAAGCGGTAGCTGTCCCCTAAAAATTCAGAATTTGAAAGTCTCATCTTAATCAGAGACTGTACCGCCTTAAAGGTATCTTCTCTGGATTTATCCTCCACAATATCCCATCTCATAGGATATCTGCAGTATGGATCATTCTCTCCTTCCATGGCGATCTCAGTACCATAGTAGATACATGGAGAACCTGGCAGAGTTGATAGAATTACCAGCATCTGGATAAAAGCATCGTAGCTTTTGACTCTGGTATACATACGGTCAATATCATGACTGTCAAAGAGGTTGAAAATATTCTCATTAACCTGTTTCTGATACATGGAATAGCAGAAATTTACCGCATACTTAAAGTCTTCGGCAGTTCTGCTTTTGTCCAGGAAGAAATTTGAAAGGTTCTCAAGATAAGGGTAATTCATGACAGAGTCATACTCATCCCCCTGCAGGTACTGTGAGGAGTTAACCCAGATTTCGCCTAAAAGGAAGAGGTCTTTTCGGTAGGCCTTAAGCTCAGCATGAAGTTTCTTGATAAAGGCGTGAGAGATTTCATTGCCCACATCAAATCTGATACCGTCAATATCCCACATATCAATCCATTTTTTGCAGACCTCAATAAAGTAGGACATAACCTCCGGATTATTGGTATTAAGTTTTGGCATATTGTCTACAAAGGCAAAAGAGTAGAAACGACTGTCCTTGGTAGACTTGTGGGTGATGGTAAAATTCTCCTCATCGTTGATGAAGAACCAGTCATAATATTTTGAATTTCTTCTGTTCTCTACAACATCCTTCCAGGCGAAAAAGCCCAGACCGCTATGATTGAACACAGCGTCAATCATAACCTTGATACCAAGTGAATGTGCCTTTTCAACCAGCAGCTTCAGATCCACATTTGAACCGAAATTTGGATCGATATGCAGATAATCGTCAATGTTGTATTTATGGTTGCTGTCGGATACAAACAGCGGATTAAAGTAGATGCCGTTTACGCCAAGTTTATGCAGATACTCAAGTCTGCTCATTGCTCCCTTGAGATTACCGCCGTAAAAGACATTATGTCCAAAGGAGGAAAGATCATCCCATTTACTTAAGGTGCCTTCAAAAGGAGCTTCCTCTCTGCAGAAACGGTCAGGGAAAATCTGATACCAGTAGGTATTCTCCACCCACTTAGGATGAACGCTGATATCCGCCTCATTCATCCAGGCAAACTTGAAATATTCTCTAAAGATTTTCTTCTGGAATTCTTCCTCACTGACAATACCGCTTTCCTGATAAACCATGGTTTCATTGTTATCATCTGTCAGTCTGAAGTAATACTGTAGTCGCTTATACCTAGGTCTGAGTGTTACAGAATAGATGAACTCATGCCTAAGCTCATATTTAAGCTGCATCTCATAAGGCTGTCCTTCCCATGGTGCTGAGGTGGAACAGCCGTTAATATATGGATCATCCGCGAAGATGACAACCTTCTTTATGGTCTTGTTGGTTCTGATGTTTATAATCAGTTCGTCTTTGTTGTAGGCATAGCAGTCATTAAAACCGCTGATATGAGAAATTCCTTCAAGTTTCATATGTCCCCGTACGAATCCAGCCTTTCAGGAAGAAAGACGTCTTCGCCTCCTATGTTGATTTTGATTTATCTTTTTAAGTTTATTTAATTCTAACAAAAAAAACGGATCTGATATTACACAGATCCGCCTTTGTGACTACAGAATATTAAACCGTATTAAATATACTTGAACTTAATCTCTGCGATCTTCTTTGACCATTCCTGAGGTCCGATATGATGAATTGAATTACCCTGTGAATCAACAGCAACGGTAACAGGCATATCTACAACCTTGTACTCACGGATTGCTTCCATACCCAGATCTTCGAAAGCCAGAACCTTAGCTGACTTGATTGCCTTTGAAACCAGGTAAGCTGCACCACCGGTAGCCATCAGATAAGCAGCCTTGTGCTTTTTGATTGAAGCAATAGCCTCAGGACCACGCTCTGATTTACCAATCATGCCGTATAGGCCTGTATCAGCAAGCATAGTCTCTACGAACTTATCCATACGGGTTGAAGTGGTTGGACCTGCAGGACCTACAACCTCATCACCTACTGCAGGAACTGGTCCTACGTAGTAAATGAACTTCTTGTGGAAGTCAACACCGTCAGGTAGAGGCTTGCCTTCCTTGATTAAGTCTGCAACACGCTTATGAGCTGCGTCACGACCGGTTAGAATGGTGCCTGATAATAACAGGGTTTCACCCATCTTCCATGAAGCAATCTCTTCTTTGGTGATGGTATCAAGATTTACACGCTTAACATTTGCATCTGCACCGCCAATCTCGATATCAGGATAATCATCAAGTGATGGTGGAACAAATTCAGCTGGGCCTGAACCGTCAAGAACAAAGTCAATGTGACGGGTTGCGGCACAATTAGGAATAATGGTGGTTGCCTTTGATACAGCGTGGCATGGATAGGTCTTAACCTTAACATCCAGAACGGTGGTGATACCACCTAAGCCCTGAGCTCCGATACCAAGCTTGTTGATTTTGTCATAAAGCTCTAAACGCAGCTCTTCCTCTGCATTCTTAGGACCACGTGCAATCAGTTCCTGAATATCGATTGGATCGTTTAAGGCTTCCTTTGCAAGGATAGCTGACTTCTCAGGAGTACCGCCAACACCGATACCGATGATGCCAGGAGGACACCAGCCTGCACCCATGTGAGGAATTTCGCTTAATACGTAGTCAACAACGCTGTCAGATGGGTTAAGCATACGCATGTGGGTCTTGTTCTCAGAACCGCCTCCCTTTGATGCGATAGCAACCTCAACCTTGTCGCCATGAACCATCTCAATATGAACAACAGTAGGAGTGTTATCCTTGGTGTTGATTCTCTTTCCCAGAGGATCAGTCAGAATTGATTTACGTAGAGGGTTGGTCTCATAGCAGTATGCGCGACGGGTACCTTCATCAACCATTTCCTGAACGGTCATATCACCTTCAAAGCGAACGTCCATACCGATCTTTACGAAACAGGTTACAGCACCGGTATCCTGACATAGAGGACGCTTGCCGATAGCACACATTTTAGAATTTACTAAAATCTGAGCAATCGCATTCTTTGCTGATGGATTCTGCTCGATATCGTAGGCATGCTTCATTGCCTTGAGGAAATCACGTGGGTGATAGTATGAGATATACTGAATCGCATCGCATACGGATTCAATAAAGTCTGCAGTTTTAATTAGTGTTGTCATAGATGGTACATTCCTTGTATTTGTATACAAAAAGACTAACTAATTCTAATCCATTTTATTTTTAATATGTAGATTTAGTTAGCATTTATGTGGAAAACAGCGCAACTTAACAAAAATAATAAAATTTATTAAACAAAATCGTGCTCTGATTCTTAATCCTGGAAGGGAATATCCAAAAATTTAGTCTATTTTTTTTGTGATCCTGATGCCCTTTATTCGTATAAAAATTAGCTATACAGTTTTACATTTAAACGGAATTTAATGTCAAATAGCCTCAACTTGTTGTCAGAGCTCAAAATTTAACTAATAAACTCAAAACAATTCAGCGCTAAGTCGTTATAATATATAAAAGAATAATAAATTGAGATTATGAAATGTTTATAACGATTGCTGTAATTTTTGTACTTTTGGCAACATTTCTGCTCATAATCATTAACATGTACAGTGATTATGTTTCCCGCAGAGAGCAGGATGCTAGACTGATTGCCAATAAAGCTAACAATATTATTGCAGAATGTGAAGAACTTTTGCTGAATCAGTCACAGGTGGCTTTCTCTAAGACACTGGTGCTGGTGCTTCATTATCGTATTATTCGTGCCCTGCGTAAAAGAGCCATTGATCCTAAACGCCGTGAAGAAGTCAAAGAGCGTATCGCCAATGAAGAGCGCATGATCAATGAAATAAAGCAGACCTATAAAGATTCCAATGCCTTTAAAGCACCTGAAAATGATGCCATGGCTCTGACTCAACTGCGTACCATCAGACATTTACGCGGTATTCTCAAGTCAGAGATGAAGTCTGGTGTACCTATCAATCCAACTCTTATCAATAAGGAAGATCGCAGACTTTATGTTCTGGTTCTGAAGGTTAATCTTTCAAACCTGATTCAGAAGGTTTTTGAGATGAAGCGCTTAAAGCAGACCGGAACCTGCAAGACTCTGATTGAAAAAGGTCTTTCTGTAATTAAGCAGTCTGGTGTCAAGGATAACTGGATTCAGGAAAAAGAAGATCTTCTGGCAAACATGCTTACAGGACTTAATGCCGAGAAGAAATCCTCTGCCGCAAAGCCTAAACAGGATGCAGCTCAGGGACAGGATGACAAGAGTGATCTTGATGAGATCTTCGGTGATAAGAAGAAGTGGTAAGTCTTTTCTATTCTTTACATTATTTCATGAGGTTTTCGGCAATGTTTTACATTGCCTTTTCTTTTTTTGAGGACTAGATTTTTTTAATCATTTTTTTTCTCCTTATTTATATTATCCTCCCAAAGGAGAAATTTTCAGATAATACAGGTTTGTGACGATTACAGTTCCTGAATAAAAAAAATCAAGATCATATAGTAAAGAATCTGTTGTGAATGTTTAAAAAAGATAAAACCGGCATAAAGCCGGTTCAGACAAAAGATTTAAGGAAGACAGAGATTATATCTCAGTTGGAATTTCAAATGCAGAAGGAGGAACATTTGCACATTGAGCACGATGCTTTAATGCTGCATCTAAAAGTGTAACTGCAAGCATTGCCTCTGCAATCGGAACTGCTCTGATACCGACACAGGGATCATGACGTCCCTTTGTTACTATTGAAGTAACCTTGCCCTCTTTATCAATGGTATTTCCTGGTACCAGAATACTTGATGTTGGTTTTAAGGCCATCTTTACAATGATTTCCTGACCGGAACTGATTCCTCCTAAAATACCACCGTTGTGATTTGACATGAATCGCTCAGGGGTAAGCTCGTCACGTGCTTCAGATCCTTTCATTGAAGCCATATCAAAACCATCGCCAATCTCAACACCTTTTACAGCATTGATTCCCATCATAGCGTAGGCAATCTGAGCATCAAGACGGTTGAAGACTGGATCACCAAGCCCAACCTTTACTCCGTGGGCTCTGACCTGTACACATGCTCCGACAGAATCACCTGCAGTTGCAAGTTCCTTAAATAAAGCCTTTAAATCCTCTATCTTTGCTGGATCTGCAAAGTTGAACTCGTTCTCTGATGCAGCCTTTGGATCATAGATATCTGTTTTAATATTACCGATCTGGGTAACACAACCATCTATTGTGATATTGAAGAGTTTTCTTAAAACCTGTTTTGCGACAGCTCCAGCAGCTACTCTCATAGCTGTTTCACGAGCTGAGGCTCTTCCACCGCCACGGTAATCTCTGATACCGTATTTTGCAAGATATGTATAATCAGCATGTCCTGGACGGAAAGAATTCATAATTGCAGAATAATCTCCAGAACGCTGAGAGGTGTTCTCAATAATCAGACCCAAAGAGGTGCCTGTGGTTTTGCCTTCAAACACACCAGAGATAATTCTAACCTGATCCGGTTCATTTCTTGGAGTACCGTATCTGGTTGAACCAGGACGTCTTCTGTCAAGGTCTGGCTGAATAACGCTTTCATCAAGTTCAATTAGAGGTGGAACACCGTCAATAATTGCTGCAAGAGCCGCTCCGTGACTCTCTCCACAGGTCGTAACTCTGAAAATTTCTCCGAATGTATTAGCGGGCATTATTTACCTCTAAAGCTGCCTTTTCAAAGACATCATGATAGGCTCTTAACTGCTCTACTCCGAGGATGAACACTCCAGTGCCACCACGTTTGAGATCAACAAAATGGAATGGTACGGTTGGGAATAAATCAACCAGCTGTTCTTCTGAATTGCCAACTTCCATAATCAGGATACCGTCATCATTCAGATAATCTCCTGCCTTGGCAAGGATTTTCTTTGCACAGTCAAGACCATCATCGCCTGAGCCTAATGCTAGATCAGGTTCACAACGGAATTCGTCCGGCATTGTGGCAAGATCATAGCTATCCACGTATGGAGGATTTGCTACAATCACATCATACTTGTCGCCCTCAGGAAGATTCTCGAAAAGATCGGATTTTATTGGGAACACACAGTCCTCAAGACCGTAGCCTTCAATATTGATATTGGCAACTTCCAGAGCCTCATCAGAGATATCTACCGCATCAACCTCTACATCTCTGTCAAAATGGAGTGCAATAGCGATAGCTATACATGCTGATCCTGTACACATATCAAGCACTCTCTGAGGCTGGCTGTCCACGTAAGGGTCGAAACCTGATTCAATAAGTTCTGCAATTGGTGATCTTGGAATAATGACTCTGTCATCAACATAGAATTCTTTTCCGCAGAAGAATGCTCTGTGTGTCAGATATGGTGTTGGAATTCGATTTAAGATTCTCTGGCAGGCAATCTTGCCGATAAGCTCCCTCTCGCTTTTGGTTAGCTTTGAGTTAAGTGTAGACTCATCACAAGGTGGCTGAAGATGCATTACAGCCTGTACAATCTCAATGGCTTCATCCCAGTAATTTGCAGTTCCATGGCCAACATATATTGAATAGCTGGCAAAGCAGGATACAAGATAACGAACAACATCCTGAACAGTTGTTAATTCGTCATTAATTGAAGTGGTAATCTGTTCTGCACTAGGCAGTTCGTCCAATAATGAATGAATGATTGCAATTTCTTGATTATTCTGAAGTTTCGACATATATGTATTTTAAATAAATTAAAAATGAAGTGTATACATGATTATTATATCACAGTACAAATCTTGTGGTTTTTATGGGATTTGAATAGAAAATTGATCTAATCCTGTGCAGGAAATATTGTTGTATTTCTCTGTTTGAAGCCTATATGGAAAGCTTGTACATGCTGATTTAAAGCTTTATACTTTTTGTATCTCACAACTATGGTGTTTGTAGCTAACATTTGTATTAGAAATTGTTTTATCGTAGTTAATTCCAACTAAAATTAGATTTCCTTTGTAGTGATGTAGTCTGTCAGGGTAATTCTGTTTTTTTATTTGTGTTATTGCACAGTCAACATCTTTTTCATATTTAAATTCGATAAGAATGGCAGGAATATCTGTTTTCTTAGGAATGAAAGATAAGTCAGCATAACCTTTACCTGTATCTAATTCAGGAATAATAGTGTAAAGATCCTGTGCAGCATAATATGCAAGCAAAACTGCATAAGATAATGCGGCTTCACTATGATAGGTTCTGTTTCCTGCTTTATCATGAGCTGCTTCAAGTAAAGAAGCTACTGTTTTTGCATCACAGTTCCAGGTTGCTTCAAGCAGTTTTTGAGAATTATCTAATGCTTTAAATGTAACTGACCAGTCTCTGTTTGTAGTAGAAGATTTAAATACTTCCAGCACTTCATTATTTGGAATATAAATCTCTTTTGTTTCTGCGTAATAACCAAGATACCCCAGGTGAATAAGCATGGTAAGGATATCATCCTTACTGTGGAAAGTTGTCATATCATTTTGATAGCCAGTAATATCCACTTTTATACGCCCGCCTTTCATCAGGATAGAAATATCCTCTTTTAGACCATCGAAATTCCATTCGATATACTGTTTTAAGGCTTCATATGTTTCAGTTTCATTCCAGTAGTTGTTTAGTATTCCTGTTCGAGTTGCTTTAACAACAGATAAGGGATTAAAAATAGAATACTTTTGTGCCGCTGGAGATGTTCCTGTTGATATAAGCTGTTCGTGATAAGGATCAGGAGGAACGGTATCGCTTAATAAATATCCATCGTACCAGTCTTTTATATTGTTAAAATTTCTACCGTACTTTTGGGATAGAGTAAAAACCTCATCTTCAGTGAAACCAGCAAATGACGCAAGCTGCATAGGAAATGTCATTGAATATTCATCAAACATATTTAAGGCAGAATGCTTGCCATATTTTTTTATAGGAAGAATTCCTGTCATATAGGCTAGTGAAATGTATTCCTTATCTTTAAGCCAGTCTCTTAAAAAGTCCAGATATTTCTTATGATCCTCCTTATTTTCCTTGTATTCTCTGAAGATTGCATCCCATTCATCAATAATGACAATAAACTGTGTTTTTGTGCTGTCGTAGATACTGTTCATTACAGTTCTGAGATTACATCTGCTACTGTATCTGACTTCAGGATAAGCTGCTTTTAACTCTGAGATTACCTCGTCGGAAAGGTAATCAATCATGTCTCTGATATCTTCAGAATCTTCTAGAAAATCCGTCATAACAAGACGAATAACATCGAATTTACCAAGATATTTGTCCCAGAATTGAGTCTCTGATGATTTATGATTTAGACAAATCTTTAATGATTTAAAAAGAGAGTAACTGTCATCTCCTTTTCCATAATAAGCACATAGCATATCAGCTGCCATGGTTTTACCGAAACGGCGTGGACGGGAAACACTTATATATCTCTGATTTGTATTAATAAGAGTATTCAGATAACGAATCATTTCACTTTTATCCACAAAGATTTCAGAATTAACTGCCATCTGAAATCTCATGTTTCCTGGATTTAGATAAGTGCCCATCTTTTACTCCATCCAAAAAAATAATCTTTTTTTATAGTCTATCATGCAAAAAACTAAATAAATAAAAAAACAATTGTTTTTACAGACATAATTTAGGATTGTATGGGAAAACACGATCAGCTACCTATTTCTTATAAGACAAAAAAATACCCTCAAATTTTGAGGGCACTCTTCCATCCCCATTTTCCTGAGGATTAACTTAATGAGATATCTAGTAATGATCTACATTTAAACGGTATGCAAACTCACCTGCACACTCGTTGATTTCCTTACAGATTTTAAGAGATTTAGTATCCATCTTTACGGTTGCAAGCACTCTGCCGCAATCGAACTCGAATACTCCACTTCCCTCTAGTACAAACTGACCTTTGAAAAAAGAAACTACATATTTAGCTATTTGTTTAGGAATATACTTCTTAAATACTCTCATCAGTGTATTAACCTTATGTTGATATCTTTCAAAAAAAGTAAATATATAAAAATTTCACATTTCAAAATAAACTTTACAACTTAAATATTAGGATAAAGTTATAAAGTTTGCTGTGAAAAGAGCATCAATTATTTATTTAATAACAGTTTTTTATTATTTTTGTGACTTGTTCAATTTTATAAAATCATGTTTTTAAGAATGAGACATGACTTACAAGTTATTTTGCAAAATTGTGAACAAGAAATATGACGTACCTAGAATAAATAATCATTCTCATATGGAGAAACAAATCTCTCGTATTTAGCCCGGACGCCATTATAATCCATTACAAGAGCGCAGCCAGTACCAAATTGAGGTGGGATTGTGATTTTTTGATTCAGGTCATAGGAAAGTATTTCTACGAGAGGTAGATGAGATACCAGAATAACGTTATCGTACATATCACAGTTGACATCAATAAATGAGATCACATTGTGCGCATTACCTGATGGAGTTAAGTCTGGAATATATTCAATCTTATCCTTGAAGTCTAACTTGTCGGCTATGATGGTTGCAGTCTGCATGGCTCTGGTTTTAGGTGAACTGTATATTTTTGTGGCTTTAAAGAATTCCTTGAGTTTTGCGCCGACCTGTCCGACTTCCTCCTGTCCCTGACCGGATAAAACTCTATCTGCATTCTCATAAATGGCATCGCCATGTCTAATTACTATAATCTTCATATGTCACACCAGAATACTGTTTGCTAACTGACTATAAGTTACACTTTACACAAATTTATTTTACACCGTACTTCTTTCTATTTTTCATATTTAAGTCGAAGAAATTAAATTTTTTTCAGTTAAAATATAAGTAGTTAAGGTCTTTTCTTAAATATATCACCTGTTTCTTACAGGTTTTACAGCTTTATTAAGGTTACTATGGATTATAAGTATCTGAAAAACTACAGGAATTTAAGAGCATTCTTTAAAGATGCCTCTTCTGAAGAAATTCAGTTTATTATCTCTAAACTAACCGACTTTTACGCTGAAGTTAAGAATAAGGAAGAACAGGCAGAAAAGCTTGAAAAAGCCAGAATACAGTTCTTAAATGGTGTGCTTGATTCGCTTGATGATCATAACTTTACCGTTGAAGATCTTATGGCTCTGAAGAAAACAGCTGTAAAAGTGAACCGTTCAAAAATGAGACCACGCTACATGTATTACGACGTTGACGGTAATGAGTGCCTATGGTCAGGTCAGGGAAAGATTCCAAAAGCCATGCAGCAGGTAATGCAGCGTGATGGAATTACGGACAAGAATCACTATCTGATTAAAGACAGTGATTAGTGTTTTTTGAATCTCTGCTGTCTGTAACAGCATTTTTTTTACTGAATAGATGCGTTGATATCTACAAGAGCTTTAACAGGATCTTCTGCCTGAGTAATTGGCCTGCCGATAACCAGATAATCTGAACCTGCGGCAATTGCCTCGGCAGGAGTCATGATTCTCTTCTGATCGCCAATAGATGCTCCTGCAGGTCGTATGCCAGGTGTAACACAGATAAAAGGTGCAGCTACATTTGTCTTAATCAGAGTTACTTCCTGAGCTGAAGATACAACACCATCCAGTCCAGACTCTTTTGCAAGTTTAGCAAGTCTTATTACCTGCTCTTTTGGTTCTGCAGTAACACCAATAGAATTAAGCTGAGATGAATCCATGGAGGTTAATACAGTCACTCCAATAAGGTAAGGTCTTTCTCTGTATTTTGATAAAGCTTCAGCTGCAGCGCTCATCATTACAGGACCACCTGAGGTATGTACGTCTACAAGCCAGACTCCAAGATCAGCTGCAGCCTCGCAGGCTCTGCTTACTGTGTTTGGGATATCGTGATATTTTAAATCCAGAAAAACCTTAAAACCTTTATCAACAAGCTTTGCTACGAATTTTGGACCAGCAGAGGTAAAGAGCTCATTTCCTACCTTTAGTCTGCATAAATCACCTGAAACTCGGTCTACAAACTCAAGTGCTTTTTTCTCATCGTTATAATCTAAGGCAACAATAACCTTGGATTCTTTCATTTTAATCTCCATCCAATCCAATCTTAGGTTTTAAGCTTTCCCATTTTCTGCAGGAAGGACACTGCCAGAACATTATCTTTGACTCAAAGCCGCAGTTAGGACAAGAATACTTGTTGCTCAGAGCAATCTGTGCATCAAGAATACTCTTGATTTGCATTATTGATTCATTACTGGTTGCATCATTGCCGTGAGAACGAAGCTCAAGCAGTGCAGAAAAAAGTTTTAAATTTGATTTGTTTTTTATAAAGGACAAAAGCAGCGCTTCAGCATCATCCTTGCCTGACTGCTGTTCAACAGTCTTAACAAGTTCTACCATGGCCTCTGCAGAATTGGTTCTGTGAACCAGATCCTCGAGTGCAAAACGATAATTTGGATCTGCACTGTTAGGAAAACATTTTTTCAGTTTTTCAAGACAGATGACACCAGAATTAGGCTCAATAATGCTTACCTCTTTGATAAGCTGACTTGCCTTTAAAAGATTATTCTGAGATACAAGAATCTCTGCAAGCTCAAGTCTTGCTCTGATGCTTTTTTTACAGCAGTCAATAGCTTTACGGTAATTAGCAGCGGCCTGCTCTTTATCTCCATTCAGATACAGCTGTTTTGCAATCTCACAGTAATACTGACTGACCTGCATTGACTGTCTGCCCTCAAGAGTATCGCTGTAACGGTTTGCAATCTCAATTGCCTTAACATAATCCTGCTCTTTTTCATATACACTTAAAAGCAGAACGGCTGATTCATTCTGCAGTCTTGGGATATCAACAGTTTTAACTAGGATATCCTCTGCCCTGTCCAGAAGGCCTGCACTGATAAAATCACGGCTTAATTCAAGTAGCGAAATCTCTTTCTCGCTGTCATCAATATTTTCATCTGAAGACATTTTCTCGTGCAGTGCGATTGCCTTGTCAACCTCACCTCGCTGACGGAAAAGATTACCTAGGGCAAGAGATGATTCAAAGGAAGGATCTTTACTGTTCAGGAAGGCAATAAACTTATCAACAGCCTTTTCCTGTTTATTATTTAGAAGATAATCAAATCCTTTTAGATAATTGGAATTCTGTTTGTTTTTTAAATTCTGCTGTTTCTGCCTGGAGGAGTTATAGCCCATGTAATAGCCATAAACAGCAGCAATAGGAAGGAGTAAAAATAGAAGTTCAAACATTTATTCTTTTGCTGTTTTTGAATCATTCTGTTTGTCGACTTCTTTTTTCAGCTTGTTCAGAGCTGATTTTGCTGATTTCTCTTTAAACCAGAGTTTTAAACATAGAAGCAGACTTGCATAGATTCCCAAAATAAAACCAAAAATCACACCTATCACTAATACAGATGCAACAGGAATTTCTTTTTGAACAAACAGAAAATCGAACATGACCTTAGCATCATTGGCACTGCCGATTGCAAGACCCACAACCGCCAGAAATACAAAGACAATAAAATAAAACCAGAACTTAATCATGCCGATCCTCATAATTTCTAATGAATATAATAACATAAAGCGCAACAAAGCAAATGTTTTTCATTTACCTGATGCGCTCCTGCCCTAGATGCTTCTCTAGGCTTAAGTATGATTATGAATGAAGTGTTATTTAAGAATATTTACACGTTCTCTAAGCTCGACACCAGGTTTGAAATGAACTACCCTGCGACGACTCAGATTAACCTGTTCACCGGTCTTTGGATTGTGTGCTACACGAGGCTCATGAATTCGAACTTCAAAACTTCCAAAGCCACGGATCTCGATACGATCACCGGCTGAAAGAGTTTCAATCATGATTTCAAAAATCTCGCGAACAGAATTATCTACTGTAATAGGATTCTGATAAGGAAATTTCTTAGCTAAAGCCTCAATTAGTTCGGCACGTGTCATAATATTCTCCTAACCCGCACAATCATTCTTTACTCTTTAATAATAGCAAGTATTATTTTTTTCTCTATGATTTAAAAGAATAATTTAAAAAAAAGAGAAAATTTTTAGCTGTTTTTTGACGTATAGCTAATTTTAAGTTAAGGAAAAATAAAACATAATTAATTTAATGTTTATTTTTTAATAAGTTAATTATAGTTTATTATTCGTATATTTTCTAAACTTTTATTAAAATCATATAGTTAATATATTTATCACCTTTTCCTTAAAAAAAGTCTTATTACTCGTTACAATTCGCTTTTCTCTAAGACTTTTTTTCTTTTTTTTACGGACTGTTCATTTCTGCTATAGCTATTTTTTATAACCAAGAATAGAAAAATAGTATTTGAAATAAATTAAGTTTTGTAAAAGAATATATACATAATCTGATGACGAAGAAATCGTTGTCATTCTGATAAATAAATCAAAAATAGAAAATTTTTGAAGGTAAGAATTATGTTTCAGAATAGAAATAACTCCTCTTTATTTATTACAAAATTCATTCTCTCTGGCGTATACCTGAATATGCCCATGTCTTTACGCAGTTTTCTCTGTTAATGAAAACCTGTTACTAAAACAGCCAAGGTGAATTTTTAAATAACCTCATCAGTCCGATGCTGGTTTTATGTATTCATCATGTAGGCTTCTCTAACCAAATAAGATAAATAAAAACAGACAGATCTCTTATATCGCTGTTTCTGAATTTCTTTATCTGACCTCTGTTTTATGTATTAAAGATTCATCGCGGGAGATATTAAAATGAATCTTGATATAAAAGAATATGTAGAAAAAGAATTTTATTATCTGCACTCACACCCAGAACTGTCATACCAAGAGTATGAAACCACAAAGCGATTAAAAACTGACCTTCAGGACAGTGGTATTGAAATACTACCTTATCATCTGGATACAGGAGTGGTTGCGAGCATAGGTTCTGGCGAGAGAACCGTTGCCCTTCGTGCCGATATAGATGCGCTTCCGATTCAGGAAGAGGCTGATGTAGCCTATAAATCATTATCTGATGGAGTTATGCATGCCTGCGGCCATGACAGTCATACCGCAATTATTCTCGGGGCGGCACTGCTTTTAAAGCAGCATGAGCAAGAGCTTAATGGCAAGGTCCGAGTCATTTTTCAGCCGGCAGAAGAAGCTCCAGGAGGAGCAGGCAAAATAATTGAAGCCGGTGCTCTTGATAATGTTTCCGCTATTTTCGGTATTCACAGTGCTCCTTTTTTTGACGTAGGAACCGTAGGTATTTTAGCTGGACCAACACATGCTGCAGTCGAAAAGTTTGAACTGATTTTTGAAGGTAACGGCACTCATGCGGCTCACCCGAATCTGGGAAAGGATACAGTTCTTATCGCCTCTCATTTTATAACAGCAATCCAGAGTATCGTCTCACGAGAAATTGATCCGGTTGATTCCGCTGTGGTTTCTGTTACCCATATTCAGGCTGGTAATACCTGGAATGTAATTCCCCAGAGTGCTTATCTGGAAGGAACAATTCGCACCTATACAAAAGAAGCACGAGCTCTTGCAAAAAAACGTTTTGAAGATATTGCAAAGGGAATTGCCTCAACTTTTGGAATCAGCGCCTCTCTGAAATGGACTGTCGAAATTCCTGCAACCTTTAATGACTATAAGCTTGAGCAGCTTGCAAGAACTACAGCTTTAGAAGAAGGTTTTATTGTTGAAGATGCTCCCCGTTCTCTTGGCGGAGAGGATTTCAGTCTATATCAGGAAAAAATCCCTGGTTTCTTTATCCTGGTTGGAACCGGTAAATCCTATCCTAATCACAATCCAAAATTCCGTGTTGCTCCTGAGGCACTTTATCCTGCTTCAAAATATGTTGCAAAACTGGTCAGAAAGTATTTGGAGTCATAGTAATGGAAAGCTCATATTCACCGATTATCAGTTTTAAAAACATCTCAAAAGAGTATTCAAGAAACAAAGTAATTACCAAGGCTCTGGATAATATTTCACTGGATATTGAAAAAGGAGATATCTATGGCCTGATAGGTTCATCAGGAGCTGGTAAGTCCACTCTTCTAAGAATGATTAATGCTCTAGAAGTTCCTACCTCTGGTAAGGTTTTTGTAAAGGGAATAGATATTAACGAAATATCTGCCAAGCAGCTTTCTATGCTGCGCAAAGATATCGGTATTATCTTTCAGGATTTTAATCTGCTAGAGTCCAAAAATGTATTTGATAACGTTGCAATTCCGCTGATCCTCAAACACACTCCTAAAAATGAAATTTCTACCAGAGTAGCAGAACTACTGAAATTCGTCGGACTTGAGGATAAGGCTTTGTCTCTGCCCAAAGAACTCTCAGGCGGACAGAAACAGCGTGTAGGTATAGCAAGAGCTCTGGCTACAAATCCTTCAGTGCTTTTATGTGACGAAGCAACTTCTGCTCTGGATCCGAATACAACAGAGTCAATTCTTGAGCTTTTACAGAGAGTAAATCAGGAGCTGAAGGTTACTATCATCTTTGTAACTCATACTATTCGTGTGATCCAGAAGATCTGTAACAAGGTGGCGATTCTCGATGGCGGAAAACTAATTGAACATGGCCGAGTTATTGACGTCTTCTCCAATCCCAAAAGTGAGATTGCCAGAACCTTTGTTGAGTCTGTTATTCCAAGCAGAATTCCTCAGGGAATTATCGATGAACTCAATAATTATCATGATTATTACAAACTTATCAGAATCTATTTCTATGCAGAGAATGCAACGGATGATGTTATCTGGCAGATCAATAACCGACTGAATGTGCATACCAATGTGATGTTTGCCTCCGTAACTGAAATCCAGGGGCTCGTTCTCTCTATTATTACACTGCAGATAACCGGTAATGAGGAGGATTATCTAAAAGCAGCCTCCTATATCCGCTCTAAAAACATAAGCTATGAGGAGATTCAATTATGAACGAATTACTTGTGAAAACATTTTCCATAACCTCAGATCAGCTTATTCTCTGTGCCAATCAGACCCTGTATATGGTCTTTGTTTCTCTGTTTTTAGGCTCGGTTATAGGCTTCATTCTTGCCTTTATCCTGGTACTTACCAAAAAGAACGGCCTTAAGGAGAATAAAGTTGTATTTACTGTTACCAGTACAGTCATCAACTGCCTGCGCTCAATTCCATTTGTAATTCTTCTTGTTTTCATTCTGCCTGTAACAAAAGCCATTGTAGGAACCAGAATCGGTACCACTGCAGCGCTGGTTCCACTGATTACCTTTATCAGTCCATATTTGGCACGACTGTTTGAAAACTCTCTATTAGAGGTTAAGGCTGGAATTATAGATGCGGCCAAAGCCATGGGAGCTAATACTCTGCAGATTATTTTCTATTTCTGGCTACCAGAGGCAAAAGGATCTCTGATTCTGTCAATCACCATTGGTGCTATATCTCTTCTTGGTGCAACAGCTATGGCCGGTGTAATCGGTGCAGGCGGTATAGGTGATCTTGCCCTCACCTACGGCTATGAACGAATGAATTCCCCCCTGATGCTTTTTACTGTGATTGTTCTGATTATTTTTGTTCAGGCAATTCAGTCGATCGGAAACTATTTTGCTAAGAAATCTAAACGTATATAAAACATATAATGGAGTTAATTATGAAAAAGTTAGTAATCGCAACCCTGCTGTCATCAGCACTCTTATCGTCAGCTTTTGCTTTTGATGAGTCTCATTCAACTCTGACCTTCAGCAAGTCTCAGGGACCTTATTCAGAACTTTTCATTTCAGGAGTTCAGCCTATCCTTGAGAAACAGGGCTATACCGTTAAAGGTGTAGATCTCTCAGATCTGCTGCAGGCTGATTTAGCTCTGAATGAAGGTGAGGTTGATTTCAACGTTGAACAGCACACTGCATACCTTGAGAATTTCAATAAAACCCAGGATGGTCATCTTGTACCTCTGACTCCTATTCCTACTGTTCCTGCCGGTATTTACCCTGGTGCAAAAAAGGATTTAACCGAGATAAAGGACGGTGACACTATTGCTGTTCCTAATGATGCGTCAAATACCGCAAGAGCATATAACATTCTGCAGAAAATTGGCTGGATTAAGCTTGACCCAAAAGTTGAACCTTCAAAGGTTACCAAACTTGATATTGTAGATAATCCTTTCAATCTTGAATTTGTGGAGATGAAATCTCTTAATATTCCTGCAGTGGCTACAGACTTTGCCTATGTTGTGATCACAGGCTCAGTTGTCTATAACGCTAAGGTTCCACCTGAGTCAGTGCTTGCTCAGGAAGATATCGCTCCTCACCTGCTGCTGCAGCTGGTTGTTCAGGAAAAGAATAAGGATTCTGTCTGGGCTAAGGATATCAAGGATGCCTATCAGTCAGAGGAATTTGCTAAATACATTAAGGAAAACAATACCGGTTTATGGTACGTTCCTGAGTACAAGTAATATTAAAAAACAGCAGTATCTTTTTGAGGATACTGCTGTAAATCCTGATAACTGCACTGTTTGTCAGTGATAACAGATTCTAGAATACGGCTATTGTGTAATCAGCCTCAAAAGTCTGACCTGCTGAAAGCTTCTGTTCCTTGTATTTCTGCTCCAGACTACCCTCAAAGCCCTTGTCATCTGCTCTTCCAATCCATGGCTCAAGACATACGAAAGGTGCATTTTTCTTTGTGGCAGACCAGATTCCAAATGAAGGGAAGCCTTTTGCCTCAAGAGTGATATAAGGTTTCTTATCACTGTAGCATAGTGATACCTTTTCAACTTCGTATTCATCAAAGATCAGGGCGTCATTATCAAACATGCTCTCTTTAATCTTATAGTAGCCTTTGTCTGTATCAAGAGAAAACGCTTTGCTGTTATCAACAGTACCTTCTTCAGGATCAAGTAGTTTGTATGAAACAGAATTCTTTCCTTCAAAGAAAAGATAATAATCTTCTTTTGAATCAGCTGTACCTAAGGCAGGTACATTAAAGGCAGGATGTCCTCCAATTGAGAAATACATGTTATCAGAACCTGTATTAACAACTTTCCACCCTACACGAACTTTATTGCCTTCAAGTGTATGTCTGATAATAAGTTCAAAATCAAAAGGATAGACCTTTAGAGTATCTGGAGTTGATTTTAATGAGAATACAATCTCCTTATCAGTTTTTGAAACCAGAGTGAAATCCAGATCACGGGCAAAACCGTGCTGGCCTAAACTGTACTCCTTTCCCTGATAGGTATAGGCATTGTTTCTTACTTTGCCTACGATTGGAAATAATACCGGAGCATGACGTCCCCAGTAGGTCTTGTCCGCGTTCCATAAGACTTCACGACTGTTTTTCTTGTCATAAACAGATGAAAGCTGAGCTCCGGATTTATCAACGCCAATTTTTAAAAATTCATTCTCTATATATTCCATACGATAGTCCTTATTGTTCTGATATGGATTATTTTGCATCATTTAAGAGAAAAAAAGAATCAGATCCAAAAAGAATCTCTATATAGTGCTCTGATCATTTCCTAGAAAAAAACAAAACCCGCTACCGGAATAACCGATAACGGGTCATATAAATAAGAGCACCGAATCACTCAGTGCTCAAATCTATAATTACTGCTTGTTAGCTGCAGCGAAAGCAGCTGCCATAGCGGTAGTTGTAGGCTCAGCAGCCTGCTGATTTACAGACTCTAAAGCTTCCTTCTCCTCAGCCTCGTCCTTAGCACGAACTGATAGAGAAATCTGACGGGTCTTGCGATCAACGTTTACGAACTTAGCCTCGATTACATCGCCTTCCTTAGCAACAGTGGTAGCGTCCTCAACACGGTCACGTGATAGGTCAGCTGCCTTGATGTAGCCGGTGATGCCATCAGCTAACTCTAGGGTAACACCACGTGCATCAACAGCAACAACCTTGCCTGATACAATAGCACCCTTACGGTGAGCTGAAACGTAATCTGCAAATGGATCCTCAGAGATCTGCTTTAGACCTAGAGAAATACGCTCTCTCTCTGGATCAACCTGTAGAACGATAGCGGTGATTTCGTCACCCTTCTTGAAGTTGCGAACAGCTTCTTCACCTGACTGCTGCCATGAGATGTCAGATAGGTGAACTAGACCATCAATACCACCGTCTAAGCCGATGAAGATACCGAAGTCAGTGATTGACTTGATCTTACCGGTTACCTTCTCACCCTTTGAGTGAGACTCAGCAAACTCTACCCATGGGTTTGGCTTGCACTGCTTTAAGCCTAATGAAATGCGACGACGCTCTTCATCCAGCTCAAGAACCTTAACCTGAACCTTATCACCTACTGATACAATCTTAGATGGGTGAGTATTCTTGTTGGTCCAATCCATTTCTGAAACGTGTACTAAGCCTTCAACGCCATCAGCGATCTCAACGAAGCAGCCGTAATCAGTTAGGTTGGTTACCTTGCCTTCAATAATTGAGTCAACTGGGAAGCGAGCTGCGATGTTTGCCCATGGATCCTCACCAAGCTGCTTTAAGCCTAGAGAAACACGTGAACGATCGCGGTCGAACTTAAGTACCTTAACAGTTACTTCCTCACCAACCTGAACAATCTCTGAAGGGTGCTTTACACGCTTCCAAGCCATGTCAGTGATATGTAGTAAGCCGTCAACACCACCTAAGTCTACGAATGCACCGTAGTCGGTTAGATTCTTAACGATACCGGTTACAGTCTGACCCTCAGCTAGATTTGCAAGTACGCTCTCACGATCTGCTGAATTCTCAGTCTCGATAACAGCACGACGTGAAACAACAACGTTGTTGCGCTTCTGGTCTAACTTGATAACCTTGAACTGCTGCTCTTTGCCTTCGATGTGTGAAGTGTCACGTACTGGACGTACATCTACTAATGAGCCTGGTAAGAAAGCACGGATGCCACCTAACTGAACGGTGAAGCCACCCTTAACCTTACCATCGATAACACCGATAACAGTCTCGTTCTTGTTAAATGCGTCTTCAAGCTTGATCCAAGCTTCGTTACGCTTTGCCTTTTCGCGAGATACCTGAGTCTCACCGTCGCCTGATTCTACAGACTCTAAAGCTACGTCTACTTCGTCACCAACCTGAACTTCGATTTCACCCTGAGCATTGTAGAACTGCTCCTCAGGAATAGCAGACTCTGACTTTAGACCAGCGTCTACGATTACGAAGCCGTTGTTAATTGCTACTACAGTAGCCTTGATCATTGAACCAGGACGTGTTTCAACATTCTGTAATGACTCTTCGAAAAGTTGTGCAAATGATTCCATTAAGGTTTCCCAATAAAGCCCCGAAGCCTCATGCTTTAGGGGGTTGTAAAAAATATGCCGTCATCCATGACAGCACAACAAAAAAAAATCCGTTTTAAATGTCAAACTTTAGTGCAGTCTTTGACATAATGTACTCTGCTGCGGTTCTGAAAACTTCTTCAATATTCATATCTGAAGAATCAATCAGTAAAGCATCATCAGCAGGTTTGAGAGGTGCAACCGGACGGTTTCTGTCTCTGTCATCTCTCTCTTTAATCTCTGCAAGAACTGTATCAAAATCTGCGCTCTTGCCTTTTGCCTCGAGCTGAAGACATCTGCGTTTTGCTCTTACTTCAGCACTTGCGTCTAAGAAGATCTTTACCTGAGCCTTTGGGAATACAACTGTACCCATATCTCTGCCGTCTGCAACCAGACCAGGCTCTTTTAAGAACTGACGCTGACGATCAAGTAATGCCTGTCTGACAGAAGGATAGGCAGCAACCTTGCTTGCATTGTTTCCTGCTTCCTCGGTTCTGATAGCTAAAGAAACATCCTCACCACCCAGAAGTACGTGAACGCCGTCATCCATACATTCAAAGGACAGATTTAAAAGCTTAGCTTCCTGAACAACAGAGTCCTCATCAAACAGAGCTAGTCCTGCCTTACGAACGGCATAACCTAGTACTCTGTAGATCGCACCTGAATCAAGCAGATCAAAATCTAAAGCCTCAGCAAGACGGCGAGTTAATTCGCCTTTACCTGCGCCACCAGGGCCGTCAACAGTAATAACAATTGCATCTGACATCGAGATCATCCTTAAATCTAAGGTCTGTATTATACATTAAACTTCTACAAATACCACATAAAAAAGCTTTTTTTAGCATTTTTTACTAAAAAATTCAGCTTATTGGGGACATGTTGTTATTGCGGAGGCTAATGTAGCATTAAATTCTAATTATTGCTAGCCTTAACTTATGGATCTGCAAGTATTTTTGCTGTCTGTTTAATTGGTAAATCAGAATTCTGAATAAATACTATTGTGAATAGCGCAATTAAAAGAAAGTGATATTTAATGTTACCTTACAGTGGTGTCATAAGTATATAAAGATGATATACTTCACAGCATTATTAATCGTCATTATATAAATGAAGGCCTTTTTAGCCTTATAAAACCGTAAAGATTCAATAGGAATAACATTGACTACAAAACTTGTTCAGGGACCAGTAGGTAAACTTCCCTCAAAATTCGGTCAGTTTAATATTGTTGTTTTCAAAGAAGATGATTTTCTGGATCATGCTGTAATCTTCAAAGGTGATCTGAAAACCGGCGAACCGGTTCTTTGCAGAATCCATTCTGAATGTCTGACCGGAGATGCATTCGGTTCTTTAAGATGTGACTGTGGCTTTCAGCTTGAGGCAGCCCTTCGTGCTATAGAAAAAGAAGGACGTGGTGCCCTGCTCTATATGCGTCAGGAAGGTAGAGGAATTGGTCTTTTCAACAAGATCAGAGCCTATCAGCTTCAGGATCAGGGCGTTGATACAGTTGATGCCAATGTTCGACTAGGATTCCCTGCAGATGCCAGAAAATATGAAGCCTGTTCTCAGATTATGAAGAATATGGGATTTGACAAGGTTATTCTAATGACAAACAATCCTGCCAAGATTCATGATATTGAACAGCACGGTATTCAGGTTGTAGATAGAAAGCCAATAGAATACGGCAGAAATCAGTATAACGAATTCTATCTTGATACCAAGGAACAGAGAATGGGACATCTGCTCCATCATCAGGATTAACAGCAGACTGCTTTTAGAAAAAAAAATGAAAGCCCGTTAAAAAAAAGTTTAACGGGCTTTTTTAACAATTTTTGAGGAAACGCTAGGATAAAGAGTGTCTTAATTCCTGCTTGGCCTCATCCTCTGCTGATTCATTTCCTTCCTCTTTTTTCTCGGACATATTGGCAAAAATGGTAGCAATAATGGTTCCGGAAATATTGTGCCATACAGAGAAGATTGCTCCTGGAACAGCTGCAATCGGATCAACTGCACCTGTCATAGCCAGCTTGTTGGCAAGAGCTACAGATAAACCTGAGTTCTGCATACCGATTTCAATAGCCATGGTCTTTTTCTGTGGAAGCCCCATCTTAAAAAGTTTAGCCATTGAATATCCAAACATATAGCCAAGACAGTTATGTAAAACAACAACTGCAAAAATCAGAAGTCCGGTAGTAGCAAGTTTCTCTGCACTTGAGGCAACCACAGCGGCAACAATTGAAATAATTGCAAAGACACTTACCATTGGCAGACAGACAACCACCGAAGATACGGTCTTTCTGAACATAAAATTAAGAAATACACCTGCAACAATAGGCAGAATTACAATCTGAATAATTGAGATGAACATTGAATAAGGATCAATGTTTATCCACTGACTTGCAAAGAAATAGAACAGAGTTGGAGTTACCACAGGTGCCAGTAATGTGGTACATGCGGTAATGGTAACTGACAGCGGAACATCACCCTTTCCAATAAAGGACATCACATTTGATGCAGTTCCTCCTGGGCAGCATCCTACCAGCATCACACCAGAAGCAATTTCAGGTGGCAGGTTCAGAATCAGGACCAGAGCAAAAGCCAGAGTAGGCATAATGATAAACTGTCCTGCCATACCAACCAGAACCTGAACAGGACGCTTTAGAACCTCTGAGAAATCATGAGGAGATAAGGTAAGTCCCATGCCGAACATGACAACGCCCAACAGAATAGAGATATAGGCGGCTATAGGTTTGAAAAACTCCGGATTCAGATAAGCAATAACTGCAAAAAATATAACCCAGAAAGCAAAGGTTTTACTGAAGAAGGAACTAAGATGTCCCAGATATGAAATTAGTTTTGACATTTTTACGCCTTATGTAAATTTGTATAGTTTCATTTAAACGCTATTTTTAAATGTCTTCAACTGGAAAAAAAATTTGCATAAATTTTGTGCATAAAAGCTATTATTACCAAAAAAAAGGGAAACCTGAAGCAGATTCCCCTTTTGGCTATCATTGAGTAAAAATTATAGCATCATAGGAGCAAATACGAATCCAAGTGCAACGGTAATAGCAATTGCCAGAACACCAGGAATGAAGAATGGATGATTGAATACATACTTGCCGATCTGAGTTGAACCGGTATCATCCATCTGAACTGCACCTAACAGAGTTGGATAGGTTGGCAGCACGAACAGAGCTGATACAGCAGCGAAGCTGGCTACAAGAATATATGCATCACCATTATTTGCAGCTGTCATGCCTAATGCAGCGATAACTGTTGGGATCAGAGCCTTAGCGGTTGCTGCCTGTGAGTACAGAAGCATACTTGCAAGGAATAATGCTACAGCCAGCACAGGAGGATAGCTCTTTACGAAATCCACAGCAATGCTCTTAATTTCTGCAGTATGATTTGATACAAAGGTATCACCAAGCCAGGCAACACCAAGAACGCAGACACAGGCGGTCATACCACTCCTGAATGTTGAGGTTGAGCTTAATTTACCCACATCAACCTTACACAGAATTACAATGAAGGTTGCGATCATCATCATGAAGCTGATAATTGCATTATCACGGGTTAATGCCAGAACCTTGATTGGCTTGTTGACATATGCCCCCTTGTCCAGAGTTTCAATTACCTCAAGCTTCTGCTGATCACGCAGCTGGGCAAAGAGCTCTGGTTTATCTTTCTCATAGACAGTCTCATAGCCGGTGATAACACTTGGTTTAATCAGACCAACGTTGTTACTGATAGCAGAGGCATAGAATACAACTGCAAGCACACCGATTAAGAAAATAAGAACAGAGCGCTTGGCATGTGGCTTTAACTCCATTTCCTCGTGCTTTACAGCCTTGGTAACTTCACCTGCCTCAAGACGTCTTATGTACTCAGGATCCTTACTTAGGTCCATCTTACAGAAGATATTCATGATGAATGCAGTTAGCATACAGCCAAGATATGTGGTTGGGATCCAGATTAACAGCAGTGTTGGGTAATCAATACCTAAACCGCCTAAAGCCAGATCACTTGCCATGAAGACAACAGCTGCAGAAACAGGAGATGCGGTAATAGCAATCTGAGATGCAACCACAGCAATTGACAGTGGAACACAAGGACGAATATTCTCACCCTTTGCTACTTCTGTAATAACTGGGATCATTGAGAATGCAGTATGACCGGTTCCTGCAAACACAGTCAGTAGCCAGGTTACGGTTGGAGCCAGGAAATTGATGTGTTTTGGATGGCGACGTAAAACGTTTGATGCCAGTTTAACAAGATAGTCAAGACCACCAGCTTCCTGCATTGCAGTAATAGCTGCAATAACAGACATAATAATCAGAATAACATCCCATGGAATATTACCTGCCTTAAGTCCGAGAAGCGTCAGTGCCACAACGCCTAAACCACCGGCATAACCGATGGCTATGCCACCTAGGCGCACACCTAGATAGATGGCGCCTAAAAGTACAATAATCTCTGCAAATATCATAGTATCAATCTCTTAAGAAATTAAACCTAAAAGCTAGGTACTAGCCTTCTCTTTTCTGAGTCATATGTGGATTGAGCATGTTCTTAGGCTCTAAGAGCTTGTCAATCTGGTCTTTTGACATATAGCCTCTTTCAAGACAGATGTCACCAACAGCTTTTCCGGTTTGCAGAGCCTCCTTTGCGATAGAAGCTGACTTTTCATAACCTAGGTAAGGATTGAATGCGGTAACAATACCAACAGAGTTCAGAACTGACTTCAGGCAGTCCTCAGTACGAGGCTTGAGTCCGGCAACTGCATACTTGTTGATGGTAATTACAGCATTGGTAATCAGATTTAATGAATTGAACAGAGCATATGCAATACCTGGTTCAACAGCATTAAGTTCAAATTCACCTCTCTCGGCACATAGAGTAATGGTCAGATCGTTACCCATTACCTGATAGCAGGCTTCTAAAGTTACCTCAGGAATTACAGGATTAACCTTGCCTGGCATGATGGAACTACCTGGCTGCATCTTAGGAAGATCAATCTCACCTAAACCACAGCGTGGACCTGAATTCATAAGTCTGAGGTCATTTGCAATCTTGCACAGATGAACTGCCAGAGTTCTCAGAGTTGCACTTACAGTTACATAGTCTGCTGTATCCTGGGTTGCAGCAATAAGATCTTTTGCATTAGAGAATTTAACACCGGTGATTTCGGAAAGATGTTTGATTACTGCCTTGCTGTAGTCTGGATGACAGTTGATACCGGTACCGATAGCAGTAGCACCAAGGTTCAGCACAGTCATTAGCTTGCAGGCTTTTTCAACATGATCGATATCTGAATCAATGAAGGATGCAAAGGCATTGAAGGTATTGCCTAAAGTGGTTGGTACAGCGTCTTCAAGTTCCGTACGGCCCATCTTGATAATATCTTTGAATTCCTTGGCTCTCTTCTTTAAAGCATCTTTCAGATCTTCAAGAGCTTTCTTAAGGTCGGTCAGGTAGTATACTGATGCTACCTTGATTGAGCTTGGATAGGTATCATTGGTACTCTGTCCAAGATTTGCGTGATCGTTTGGATGTAGGTACTGATATTCGCCTTTCTTGTGTTTCATGCCTTCAAGGGCAACGTTAACAAGAACCTCATTCATATTCATATTGGTTGAGGTACCAGCACCGCCCTGAATCATGTCAACTACAAACTGGTCTGCGAACTGGCCTTTAATAACCTTATCTGCAGCGCCGCATAGAGCTTTTGCCTTATCTTTATCCAGAACACCGACTTCTGCATTAGCCTTTGCTGCAGCCTTTTTTACCTGAGCAAAAGCCTTTACAAATAAAGGATAATCCTTAAAGCGATGACCTGTCATCTTGAAATTATTTAAAGCTCTGTATGTCTGAACACCATAATAGATATCATCAGGCAGTTCGAGTTCACCAATAAAATCATGTTCCTTTCTAGTCATTGTATCTTCCTTATTGTCTGTTTCTCATAAAAATAATCAGAACAACGTTCCGAAATTGAACAATTTTGCCCTAAAACTGAGCAAAACATTAAGACACTATAACTATAAGTTCTAAAACAGATTTTTTGAAAAAATTGATCTTAAAAATACCTGTTTGATCACACACGATTAAAAAAAAATAGAGCAATTATCACACAGATAACTGCTCTATACAAGAAAAACAAGAACAAAATTAGATACCTAAATAGGTAGTAAGAACATAAGGATTAGTTTAATTTCTTTACCAGATTATCTACAAAAGAGTCTGCTAAAGGAACATTTCTGTTGCTCTGACGAGATAGCTCAACAACACGTGAACATGCATCCATAGCACTGTCTGAAACTGACTCACATACACGCTTGTAGTATTTTTTAGCCTCATGTGCATCATAACTAATACTGTAACCTTTCATTTGTGATGAACCTGGCTTTGAGCCATATTCATAAAGACGGGCTGCTTTCATGCATGAATCATAGTTATTCAGCTTACAACCTAAGTCAAGATAGTATAAGACTTCATACAGGGTAACATTCTGAACACTTGGAGATATATTTACAGAATCATCCTGCATAGCAAAATAAGTTGAATATGTCAGATTACATGATTCTGAATCTTTATATTTTTCACACAAAGTTCGTAGATATGAAAAAGCTTTCTTGTAGTCTCGTTGTTCAAGAAGTCTGTCACGTTCTGAAATGCATTCTGCAAGATCCTCCTCAGAGTTTGCACTACTGCCAGAGCTGAAGTTGGCAGTTTCAGTCTTAACAACATTAGTGCCGTTGCAGATAGCAAACACAAGCGGAGTACTAACAAAAATAACACAAAAACAGAAAATTATAACTTTTACTAATTTCATATAGCGATCATAAGGTAAATAATATAGTGATCAAAATCACATCTTTTCGAAACATTATATATTAAAAAATTACCTTGTAAATGCTTTTTGTAAAATAAATTATCATGAGAACTCTGCATATATTGTTGAAGATCAAATTGCGATAACTAACATTGCAGTTTAATAAATCCTCTTATATTACAAGGTATTATTTACGCAATATATTATTAGCACACTTTACGCACATTTTTTAATATTCGCCAAAAAGATACAAATATTGTATATTATTTTTTACAACTGACTGATTTTGTTTAAAAAAATCGACAAGAATAAATTAGATGATTGTTCTGTTTTTAAATTTGATTTGTATTTTGCTAGAATGAACAGGATTTTTTAAGAAGAAGAGATAATCTTTGAAGTGGCGGATGGAGTGAGATTCGAACTCACGGAGGGCGTAAACCCTCGACGGTTTTCAAGACCGTTGCATTCAACCGCTCTGCCATCCATCCGCTGAAAACGAGGAACATTATATATGAGTTTTAACTTTAATGGAAGAGAAATTTTAACTGATTCTGAAGGTTATTTAAAAAACCGAGAAGACTGGTCTGAGGAGCTGATGAATTACATGGCTAATCAGGACAGTCTTAAGTTGACTCAGGAGCACATCTTAATAATTAAAGCAGTAAAAGACTACTATGAGGAATATGCCACTACCCCTGCCATAAGGATTCTGATTAAGTATCTAAAAACCTCAGGTCACGAGGATCTGGCATCTTCAATTAAACTGGCAGTCCTGTTTCCTGATGGAGCTGCTAAAAGTGCCGCCAAATACGCAGGTCTGCCAAAACCAGTTAAATGTATTTAATCAGATTATATGCCGTAACTAGCGTTTAATCTCCAAAAGAGCCAGCTTTTCTGATTTAATTTCAACAGAACCGTTTATTACTCTGTACTCTTTTCCTGTATAGCCATCCTGAAGAACGGTTCCGTTGGCGAAGCACTTAGATACATTGATCTTATCTGATTCGCCTAAATGTATTACCACTCTGTTATCAATGCCCTTAGCCTTATCCTGATAGATTCGGCAGAAGGAATTTTCTCCAAGACTATACTGAGCACCGGCACCAACAGCTGGATTTCTCAGTCTGAACTGTCCGACTTTCTGCCACACAGATAAAACCTTGTTGGAGGAATATTCAGAGCTTAATCTGCCAACATTGGCTGACCATTTGTCTGCATTGATTATATCTGCAGGGAAATTCATGTCTGAACGCATGCCCTGCTCTAAATCAATACCACCGCCCTTATCATTCTCTCGTGAGGTTTCGTCACCGTAGAACATCTGGATTGCACCTGGCATTAAGGTGAACATCACTGCAGCCTTCTCCATATCTTTCTTTCGACATAGGGAGGTGTCATGAGATGATATATAGGTGAGGTTGCCGAGTTTTACCTTTGAATCCTCTCTACCGTACATCTGAGCATAGCGTTTCCACTCATCCGGATCAGGGATAATACAGGTATTCAGGTTTACTCCATCTGGATTGAAATAGAAGTCAATCAGAGAATCAAAGCCACCATTTGCTGCATAGCCAAGTTTATCCTCAGGATCGTTGGTAAAGCCCCAGACTTCGCCGGTCATATAAAAAGGATCAGTCCAGTTTGCAGCAGGATCTTTACCTTTATTGGCAATTCTCCATTTATTAAGTGCATTTTCTGATAATTCTTTCAGAAGCTTCCATGTCTTTTGTGGAACATACTTAACGGTATCACATCTGAAACCGTCAATACCGAATTCTTCAACCCATGAGGCCAGCCAGTGAGCTTCAAACTGAGCAACACTCATCTGACCTTTACGATATGGTATAGCAGCTGGAATATCGTGAAGCTTATCTTTGTGCTCCCATTTCTCCTGAAGGAATACGGGAATAGATACTTCATTAGCATTAGGATCTGAATTCTTAAAATCAGGCAGATAGGCAAGACAGCCGTCTATAGAATCCTCTGCACCACAGGTCTGACCATAACTGTCAAAGCGGATCCAGTCTTTTCCCCACCAGCGATTCCAGCTTTCATCCTCTGAGGCATCTATCGGCTTGTTATGATAAGACTGCCCAGCCTCGACATCCGGAATAAATTTCGCGCAGGGATCAACATTACCAACAGTTCTACCAAATTTAAAATCGCACATGTCTTTTAAAGTGGCATAACCGCTGTGATTCATAACCACATCAATCAGAACTCTGATTCCTCGTTTATGAGCCTCTGTTACAAAAGTTCTGAAATCTTCTACAGTTCCAAGATTTGCATCTATGGAAGTAAAATCAAGAGGCCAATAACCATGATATGCATAGTACTGATAAATACCCATAGGTCCACCGCCAACCCAGCCGTGGATCTGTTCAACAGGAGAACTTACCCAGATTGCATTCACGCCCAAAGAACGGATGTAGTCAAGCTTTGAAGTCAGACCGGCAAAATCTCCACCATGAAAGGTACCAGCGTTATAGCCAGAATCATCCTTATAAGGTCTGCCGTAACTGTTATCGTTGTTTCTATTGCCGTTGGCAAAACGATCAGTGATTACAAAATAGACATTGGCGTTATGCCATTCAAACGGAAGCTCTGAGCCTTCAAAAGAGTTCTCTGAAGGAACAGTTGATTTATAGGCAAGACTACCTGCGGCTACGGATACCGCCAGAACTAAAGCAACAGTTTTTAATTTCATACTAATTCAAAATATTATATTAAGCACAGTTTTATCTAATTATTAACAATAATCTATATATTTTACTTAAAAATCTCTAGATAAAAAAAAGAATACAATGACATAGATCACATTTATTTTTTAACTAAATGCACTATGCGCTTAGAATGAAATTTGTGGGAAATTTTTGAAAAAATTGATTTGAATTAAGTGGCGGATGGAGTGAGATTCGAACTCACGGAGGGCGTAAACCCTCGACGGTTTTCAAGACCGTTGCATTCAACCGCTCTGCCATCCATCCGCAGAAGTGTTGATCTTATCGCAAAAAGATCAAATAGATTGTTTTCAGAACCAACTTATTTTTATAAGTGGCGGATGGAGTGAGATTCGAACTCACGGAGGGCGTAAACCCTCGACGGTTTTCAAGACCGTTGCATTCAACCGCTCTGCCATCCATCCGTTGAAAACGGAATGCATTATAAGGAGTTTTTTTGAAAAAATAAAGTATTTTTTTACTTAATTTTTCATGAATTTTTGAATTTAACTTAGTGTTTTTACTAAAGAAAGCCTTATAAATCGAATTTGTTTTACTTTTTGTATAATAAAAATAGTCTAATCTATTAAACAGGATTTTCAGATAATTCTACTTGTCTTCCTTCATGTACACAAATCCTGCCTTCAGATAAATAAGCATAGACCAGATTGTAAGAACAGTTGCAATAATCAGAGCAACTACACCTGCATAGATCATAACTTCGTTATATCTCCAGATTAATCCGGAAATAGCAACCAGCTGAATAGTGGTTTTCCATTTGCCAATCCAGCTTACTGCAACATTTGCTCTTTTACCCAGCTCAGCCATCCATTCTCTTAAAGCTGACACTGTAATCTCTCTTGCAATGATAATCATCGCCGGAATAGTTATGAACTTACCTAAATGAGGATACAGAACATCTCTATATAATGAGTAATGCTCAACAATCAGAACCAGCGCTGTACATACAATAATCTTATCTGCAACCGGATCCAGAAAAGCTCCGAACTTGGTTGTAAGCTTCAGTTTTCGGGCCAGATAGCCATCTAGCAGATCTGTCAGAGCTGCAATTACGAAAACAATTGCAGCATAGAAATTTGACATATCAGAAGGCATATAAAACAGCATGATAAATACTGGAATCAGGCCTAATCTGATTAAAGTAAGAATATTTGGGATATTAAACATAACGTGTCCTAATTATTTTTTCTTTATTGTATCATGCTATGGCATCCAGATCGGACCAATACACTGTCTTTTAGGTAAATTAAATTCATTCGGATAACTTACATCCACAAGGTACAGTCCGTGAGGCTTTGCTGTTGGCCCAGCAAGATTTCTGTCCTTAGCATCAAACATATCTCTGAACCACTGCACTGAATTGGTTTTATTGCCTACAGTTAACAGTGAGCCCACAATATTTCTCACCATGTGCATTAAAAAGGCATTGGCTGCAATATCAAATACTATATATTGTCCATATCTGTAAACCTTGCAGAAATGAACACAGCGGTTTGAGGAACGGGATTCATCCTCAGAGGCTCTGAAGGAACTGAAATCGTGCTCTCCTAAAATATAGTCAGCAGCCGCCTGCATCAGATCAATATCATAATCGCCCTGATATACAGAAACCCCCTTGCTCAGAATTCCAGGTCTGTATAGCGTATTCTGAATTATATATCGATAACGTCTGGCTTTGGCTGAAAATCTGGCATGAAAAGAGTCACCCACATGTTTTGCCCAGGTTACAGCTATATCATTAGGAAGATTGTTATTGGTTCCCATAACCCAGCCGCGATCCGGTCTCTCTTTTATAACATCAAAATGTACCACCTGCCCCGTGGCATTAACACCGGCATCAGTTCTGCCGGCACACTGCAGCTGTATTTCCTCATCGGCAATAATTGAAAGAGCCCTTTCCAACTCACCCTGTACTGTCTTTAAAGTACTCTGGCGTTGAAATCCAGCGTAATTACTTCCCTCGTATTCGATTCCTAAAGCAATGCGCACAAAAAATCCTCTTAATCAGCCTTTGAAAATCTTAAATTTTGCAACAAAATAGGTAATGGCTGTTACTGCCACCATAGCCGTAATCAGTGCAGGTAAACCGCGAATATCACACAGCACCAGTCCCCATACAATGATATTACGAATCACAAGGGTTGAAACTGCCAGAATAAAAAATGACAGTGCACTGCCGTTTTTCTTAAAAGTAAAATTCTTATGTCCGAAATAGGATACCCAGAAAGCTGTAATAAATGCAGCACTGGTAATAATATTCTCATGCAGTGTGGTAGCAAATACCAGTATGGTGGTTACAGCAAGATCAACTAAAGTTGCAGCTCCACCAACAATAACAAAGCGTATAAGCTCGTAAAAACTTTTTTTAGAATTCATACTGTTAACAAACAAAATCCACTTAGAGAAGTGGAATCATGGCGCTATGCGCAAGTTTAATTCTATTAACAGGGACAGATTCAAGCTGTAAGAATTCAGCCCCTGTCTCAAGTAAGATTATGCGTTTTCTTTTTTAGCGGTTATTTTCTTAGCAGAGTTTTCCTCTGAATTGTAGGAAATACCGACGTCAGTTGAAGAAAGCCCCTGTGGAATCTTTTTAGCCAGAGGTCCAGTAATGGACTGAGCTACGTAAACAGGTCTTCCTTTTACTTCCTGAGATAATCTTCCAACATATTCACCTAATATACCGATTGAAATCAGCTGAACTGCACCTAGGAACAGGATCACGCAGATCAAGGTGGTATAACCGGCGGTTGGGTTACCGAAGATCATTGTCTTCAGAATATTCCATGTCATATAGATCAGGGACAGCAGACCGATAAATCCGCCTATATAGGACCAGACCTTTAATGGCAGAGATGAGAAAGCAAAAATTCCATCTAAGGCAAAGTTCCATAGTTTCCAGTAATTCCACTTGGTCTGTCCGGCAACTCTTTCAGGTCTGGTATAGCCAACACCTTTAGAACTGAAGCCAGGCCAGGCGTAAAGAGCTTTCATGAAACGGTTGCGTTCCTTAAGAGTCTTTAAGATATCAATAATCTTTCGGTCGATAAGTCTGAAATCACCAACATTAGATGGAATCTTAACCTTTCCGGACATCTTGTTAAAGACATAGTAGAAGCCTTCTGAAGAAACACGCTTGGTACTGGTGTCACTTGAGCGATCCTCTCTTACACCATATACAGTATCGATGCCTTCATCACGCCAGATTCTTATAAAATCCAGTACCAGCTCAGGAGGATCCTGAAGATCAACATCAATAGGAACAATGGCATCAGACTGAACAAGATCTAAGGCTGCAGACATGGCTGCTTCTTTACCGAAATTTCTTGAAAGTCTGATTAAGCTTATTTTCTTATCATTTTCCTGTAGTTTTTCTATTAGTTCTACAGTATTGTCAGAAGAGCCGTCGTCAATAAATACAATTTCAATATGCTCAAGCTCTGGAGCTAATTTTTCATTAACTGTTTTAACAAAAGTTTCAACTGTTTCATGTTCGTTATAAACAGGAACAATTAAAGCAACCTTGTAATCAGGATTTCTCATAAGAACCTTCTTTTAGTCAGTTAAAAACTCGTGTCTTGATGATGGGTTGGTCTTAAAAAGACCGCCTAAGGCTGTGGTAGTGGTTTCAGAAGTCTGATCCTTAACACCTCTGGATTTTACACAGTAATGGGTAGCAGTGATGGTTACCGCAACATTTTTGGTATTCAGCAGCGTCTGAAGAGCTACCTTTATCTGCTGTGTAAGTCTTTCCTGTACCTGAGGACGGTGTCCAAAGAACTGAACTATTCGGTTAACCTTGGATAAGCCGATGATTTTATCCGAAGGCATATAGGCAACCTTTGCCACCCCATCCATAACCACAAAATGATGTTCGCAGGTTGATGTAACGGTAATATTGCACACCTTTACCATTTCATCAAAATGCATCTTGTTTTCAAATACACTCACTTTTGGAAAATTTCTGTAATCAAGGCCAGAGAATACTTCATCCACAAACATTCTTGCAACTCGGGATGGAGTTTCTGACAGAGAATCATCATTAAGATCAAGTCCTAAGGTAGTCATAATAGATGACATATGAGAGCGGATGATATCCTTTTTCTCTTCAGAAGTCAGTCCATTGTCCTGCCATGGTGATTCCAGTCCGTGCCTGATTAAAGCATCTCTTACTAATATAGCTTCAGGGGACAGTTCTGAATTATTTATCTGAGTAGTCATAAACAGCAACTTCGTTTTCGACATTAAAATGCAGATGTATATGTTCTATATCAAACCTGCGGGCAATATGATCACCTAAAAGTTTGATACCGCCCTGTTCAGAGGCATCATGCCCCAATACAAAAACCGGAGTACCGGTTTCCTTGGCCATGTGGTATGTCTGCTCGTTTACATCTCCGGTAATCAGAGCCTCAAACTTCGGTACATAGTTTGAATCAATCAGAAAGGAACCGGAACCAGAACAAACAGTTACATCTGATATAAGAGCCTTCCTGTCACAGTTACCCAAAACCTGAACACGGCACTGTAGCGAATCAGCGAGAACAGAGGCAATTTCACTGATGGATTTTTTACTTTCAAAATTTCCTTTCATAGCAATAGAGGTCGGATCACCTGCACTGACATAATCAGAATTTTTCAGATCCAGAAGACTGCACAGATAGCTGTTGTTGCCGACTTCCCTATTGGCATCAAGAGGAAGATGATAAGCCAGAAGATTGATGTTTGATTCTAAAATGGCAGAATATCTTTCCTTTAGTGTCCCTCTGATTGGTGACATCTGCCCTTTCCATAGCAGACCGTGATGAACTAAAAGAGTATCTGCTCCTTCCTCAATAGCGGCATCAATTGCCTCAAGAGATGCTGTAACCGCTGTTGCGATTTTGGTACAGTTTTTAAAACCTTCAATCTGCATTCCATTAAGGGAGGCATCAGAAAAAGAACCTACGTCAAGATAGGAATGAAGATAGGCTATCAGTTCATCTATATGCATATGTTCACCTTATGACTATAAAGTCTGGATCATACATTTAATACTTGTCTTGGCCTGAACCCTCTGACAGATTCCCTGTACAGCAGCTCTGTTCTTGGAAGTTCCAGCATAAACCTTAATCAGTGGCTTACCATTGATATTCACGTTCTGTGTTACAGGATTAAAGCCTGCACTCTTAAGCTGATTTATAACCTGCTGTGCACCTGTTTTCTTTGAGAATACACCAACCTGAGCAGCATAGTTGCCTGAAGCTAAGGCATTTGAATCACTCTTCTGAGCTGGAGCCTTTTCCTTTGGAGTTTTTACGTTAGGAGTAGCAGCTGGAACATTTGCATGGGCTGATTTTAAGGTTTCGCTCTTTGTGCTCTGATTTGAAACACTTGGCAGAGTTACGTTAGATGAGGCACTGGTTGGAGTAGCAACCTCAAGCTCTGATGAAGCAAACATACTGTCATCAGGAATATCAGCAGCAGCAACTCCACTGGTATTGTCAGTTTTACTGCTCTTTAAAGCATCAAAAGGAGAATCAGCCTTTGGCTGTACCTGAGTCTTTGCAACAGAGTCATCAATAGGATCAAGCAGATCAGAGTAATCGTGTTCACCTGCTGATACTAGCTGACCGTTATTATCGGTTACTGCTCCCTCAGGTGTAATGGCAATTGCATCTGCATTCTTTTTGGCAACCACATCATCCTTCATTAAAAAAGGCATGAAAATCAGAATAACTGATAATAAAACCAAAAAGCCAACAATTCTGTTTCTTAAACTTTTGGAAAGAGTCTTTCCTTCTTTTTTGTTTGTTTCTTTATTGTCAGTCATTTTTATTTATCCAATATCTATAGTTTTTAAAGCCTTAACCGCCTCTGTTACAGTCACAAAGGAGCCGATTACATAAATCTCATCATTTACATCAGTTTTTTCAAGGCTTTCTATTAGGGCCTCTTCAACTGCTGAATAAGATTTTACCAGAGCCTTGTCCACTCCGTCTGCTATAAGAGCATTATACAGTCTTTGAGCCTTTTCGCCTCGTTCTGTTGGCAGAGATGCAACATAGAACGCGTCAAAGGAAGACTTTAGAATCTTAAGAACTGATTCAATATCCTTATCTTTGAGCATTCCGATAACCGCTGAGCGTCTACCAAGTTTAGGCTTTCTGTCTAAAACCTCTTTCAGATGGACAGCTGCTGGAGGATTGTGAGCAACATCCAGATAAACAGCAGGGGAACGGTGAACGCACTGCATTCTACCAGGCAGAGAAACTTCACTCATAGCCTTATTTACTGAAGTATTAGAGATTTTAAAGCCTTTTTCCAAAAGCAGATGAATAACTTTTAAAGCTGCAGGAGCACAGATCAGAGGAATCTTCGGCATTGGATATTCAAAAGATGAAACAATTGAACTTCCTTTCTGAATATATCTGAATCTTGATCCTGACATTCCATAGAAATCAACACCTTCAACCATCAAAGAGGCATTCTTTTCTTTGCAGATCTGAGAAATTCTGTACAGCGGTTCATTCTTCATTCTGCCGACAACTACCAGTGAATTCTCCTTGATAATACCGGCTTTTTCTGCAGCAATCTTCTCAAGAGTGTCTCCAAGTATATGGGTGTGGTCAAGCCCGATTGAGGTAATTACACAGATATCGGCATCAAGTGCATTAACCGCGTCAAGACGCCCGCCCAGTCCGATTTCTAAAACAGCAACTTTTACACCTGCTCTGTCAAAGCATACAAAGCCAGCCAGAGTTGTGAACTCAAAATAGGTTAACGGAACATCCTTAGCCTTGTCATATACTAACGAAAAAGCTTCACATAAAAGTTCATCGCTGACAGGCTTTCCGTCTATCATGATTCGTTCATTAAACTTCATTAAGTGAGGAGAAGTATAAAGACCGGTACAAATTCCGCTGAAAGATAAGGCTGAGGAGATTAAAGCTGCAGTAGATCCTTTACCGTTTGTACCTGCGATTTCAATTTTAAGAGCTTTCTCAAGAGAAGACAGAGAAAGTCTGGAAATGACTTCCTTAACACGAGAAAGGCCCAGTTCCATTTTAGTTGGATTCAGGCCTTCAATATAATCAAGCCAGGCTGAAAGAGAGCCAGGCTTTTCGCTGTTATTTTTATTATTCATCCTAATCTAACAAAATTCTCTGCCTAAGCAGAGAATCATGTCCTAAATCTTAACGTCTGAAGATTCAACTACCTGAGCTTCTACAGACTGAGTCTTCTGAGCCTTTTTACGTTGTTTAGCTGCAGTCTTAACTTCAATTAATGGAGTATCAGGATTATTTGAGCCTAAAAGCAGAGCAACCAGATCAGCAACCTCATCTCTCATATGAGCACGGGTAACAATCATATCAATAGCGCCCTTTTCAACCAGGAACTCAGCTCTCTGGAAACCTTCTGGCAGCTTCTCTCTTACGGTCTGCTCAATAACACGAGGACCAGCAAAGCCGATTAAGGCATTTGGTTCTGCAATATTTACATCACCTAACATAGCAAGAGAGGCACTGACACCACCCATGGTTGGATCGGTTAAAACACTGATGAATGGAAGATGCGCCTTTGAAAGTTTTGCAAGGGCGGCTGAAGTTTTTGCCATCTGCATCAGGGAGAAAAGTGATTCCTGCATACGGGCACCGCCTGAGGTGGCAAAACAGATCAGAGCACGGTGAGAACGAAGACATTCTTCAACAGCGGCACAGAAACGGGCGCCGACTACAGAACCCATAGAACCGGCCATAAAATCAAATTCAAAAGCACAGGCAACTACAGGAAGTCCCTTTAAAGAGCCTTTGATAACTACAATAGCATCCTTTTCTCCAGATTTTTTCTGGGCAGCTGTAAATCTATCCTTGTATTTTTTCAGATCTTTGAACTTAAGGATGTCTTTTGGCTCGAGATCTTCTGCCAGCTCTTCTCTTCCATCCTTATCCAGGAATGAATCCAGACGAACTCTGGCTTTGATATGCATATGATGACCGCACTTAGGGCAGACGTTCAGATTTCTCTCTAACTCTGCTCTGTATAAAACCTGATCACAAGCTGAACATTTAGTCCAAACACCTTCAGGGATCTCGTGTTTGGTTCCACCAATAATTGATGGAGTTGCTTTGTGTAAAAGATTCTCAAGCCAACTCATATTACCTATACCTTAACTAACTAAAATTAAAAACTATAACACTGATATCCAGAACTTACGATTCAGTGCCAGTTTATTTACGTAATCCTTTATATCTGTGTTTCATGCAGAAAACATGACACAGAGCAAAATCTTAACTACTAGCGATTCTGACCTTTTACAAAACTGTCTTTAAAATAGACTGGTCAGATTATACTACGCTTTAGCTTATTGATTTTTAAGTGATGTGTATTTTAACAAAAAATTTTACAAAAAACATTCGCGAATAAAATATGATTGTCATCAAATTTCTTCCTTGAACCTGTTTTTTCAGTAGCAAAACAAACCTTTTCATCTAGTATCTTTGTCGACAGGTTCTCAAAACAGTACTTTCCTTACACCTTATCTATATGACTTACTCCTATAATATCTAAGTAAGTTATAGATACAGGATATATATAATGACAGGATTTCTCCCACTTATAATTGCACTGCTGTTTCTGGTTATCATATTTAACTTCATTAACCGAAAATTCTTTCATTTCTCCTATGAAATTGCCCTGATGCTTTTTGCTACTATTCTCGGAGCAATCTATGTGATGGTAAACAAGTACTTTTTGGATACCTCGCTAGTTAAAATGATGGATAAGCTTCAGCCTATCAATATTGAATCCTTCCTAATGGATGGAGCCCTTTGCTTTATGCTTTTTGCAGGCGCCTGTCATCTGAAGATTTCAGATTTTCTAAAACAGGCTCGTTCTGTTGGTGTTTACTCCTTTGTGGCAACCTTTTTAGGAGCTGTAATCTACGGTGTTATTTTCTACGCAATTACTTACTCCTTTTCACTGCAGATGTCATTCGCTGAATGTCTGATGCTGGGAAGTATCATCTCTCCAACTGATCCTATAGCAGCCACAAGTATTCTCAATAAATTTGGACTGCCTCAGAAAACCGGATTCTTAATTGAAGCAGAATCTCTGTTAAATGACGGTGTAGGTGTAGCTGTCTTTGTCTGCTTCTCAGGGATGGTCATCGCCAACACATCGCCTGATACCTCAGTATTCTCTGTTCTTATACATCAGCTAGCAGGAGCAATGGTTATCGGTGCTGTCGTAAGCTTTATATGTTATGGCATGCTCAGTAAGGAAGATGATTTTAAACAGAGAATCTACATCAGCCTGCTGTGTGTTTCTCTATCCTATCTGTTATGTCAGTATTTCAAATGCTCTGGCGCCATAGCTTGCGTAGTCTGCGGAATTATGTTCTCAGACTGGAGAGAAAAACAGAGCGAAGAGGTTCAGAATTCATTCAGCAGTTTTGATATCTGCTGGGAAGCCATAGATCATTTTTTAAACTCTGTACTTTACGTGATTATGGGACTTTCAGTTCTCATGATTATGAGAATGAATGCAGTAGTTGTAATCTGTCTTGCAACCTTTTTCAGTAATCTTATTGGCCGAGGCGGTAGTGTATATCTGTGCTCATTCTTTATTAAGGAAATACCGGATCACTTCTCAAGAAATGGTTTTACTGCGCTAATGACCTGGGGAGGTCTTCGTGGCGGTCTATGTATTGCACTTGCCATGAGTACACAGGATATGGTCAGTGAGGAGCATTTCCAGTACATTATGGGGGCAACCTATGCAATTGTATTCTTTACCACAGTTGTACAGGGACTTACTCTCAAACGCGTATACAGAATGATTAGAAAAGATTAGCAGTGACAAGTTCGAACTCTCATTCTGTATTCTTAAAAGACATTTGATTTTAGTTACTTTAAGAAAGTTAAAGAAAAGACTTCCTGAAGTTAGAAAAGTCTTTTTTGAGTGAATAGCTACAGCCTTTAAGACTGTAGCTTAAGAATAGTCAAATTAAGATGATAGCCTGATTAGAAGGAAATGTTGCCGTTGATAAAGAAGTTGGCCTCGTCATCAAACTCCATCTTACCAACATAAGATCTGTCCTCATAGAACTTAATCTCTCTGTCGATGTTGTAACCGACACCAGTCTTGATGGAGAACTGGCTTACAGGAGTTATCAGAGCATACAGACTTGCCTCATAACCTTTCTCATAGGCATAGGTCTTTGTTTTATCAAGATAATAATGACCACCACGAATTGAACCGACTTCTGCGCCTAAAGCAAACATCTCGGTAAATCTGTAGTTAGCCATTGTATTTGGATATCCAATATTAGCAGATAAGCCCAGATAAGAAGGATCTCTGTATTTAACGCCCAGCAGACCAAAACCGAAATTGTGAGCCTTATTGAAGGATACACCTGCACCTAGCAACACAGACCAGTCATTCTGAAAATCATAGGTTAAAGCAGCTGTTGGTACCAGATCATAGCTCTTTGAAACCTTGAGTTTATCCTCAAAACCAAATGACAGATATGTTCCAACCATATAACCCAGATTACCAACAAGACTATCGCTGTAATCTGCAGAACCATAGATAAGGTTCAGATCATCAAAACCTGTTTTATGATCAAAATCGTAGGAAGTACGCTTATAGCCAAAACCGAAGTTTTCATTTTTTGCATCAAAGCCGTAGACTGAATAGGAAGCCTTGTTTGATGAACCTTTTACATCAGCCTTAGATGAAAAAGAACCATATGGAGTAATATGCCACGCAGCTGAAGCATTTAAGGACAGAGCTACACCAATAAAAAGAAGAGATAATTTTTTCATGAAAAAGGTCCTTATATTTAATGGGAGTTTAATTATATGACGGATGATGCCAGATTAAAAACAAAAAAATTCCAAGGACCTGATTTTGTGCTGTCTGATACAAAATAAATACAGCTAGGCTACATGCAGATGTTTTACTCGCTGAGACTCCTCTGCCCTTTTGGCATCATTAAATCTGTCTAAGGTTCCTACCAGATATCCTGTTACACGTCTGATACGCTGGAATGGAACTCCTGTACCAACACAGCCACGGTGATCAGGTCTTAATCTGGAAACATTATTTGGAGTCATACGCTACACCTTATTAATAGAAAGATATTATGAACAATATAGTTAAAAGAGTTCTCTAACTCTATTTCTATATTATTAGAAGAAATCCTGATAATCAATAAATAGTAACGATTATTATTATCAATAAATAAACTAACTGAGAACTAAGTCAAAATTATTAGAATTTGAATTTCCAAACAGTAAGACAAGCAAAAAATTAGAAAAAATCAACTAAATTATTTTTATTTATTTTGGTCTAATCTTAATCGCCATCTGTGATTTGTGCTATATTTCACGGTTGGAAATTTCCAAGAACAATATGGACAATAAAAATGCGTCTTAATGCAAAATTACTAGCCACTGCCGTTTTTTTTGTATGCCAGTCCGCTATGGCAGCACCTTCAGATGATGATATCAACGATAAGTTCACCAAATTAAATGGAACAATTGACAGTATCAATGGTGAACTGAATTCCCAGAGAGCAACCCTGAGCGGGATAAAATCCGAGATCGAAAATTCAAATCTCAAACTGCAAAGACAGGTTCTGGATGAACTAAAATCAGTACAGAGACAGAATCAGTATGTTTACGATGCTATTCTTGCAGAACGCGAAAGTCTTGGAGGAAAAATGATTAAACCTCTGCGTAACTATAATCTGCAGACTCCTGATGGAAAGATGATTTTAGGTCAGAAAGAGTATGTCTATGTAAAAGAGGCAAACGCTACAATCGATGCCAGAATTGATACCGGTGCCTCCCAGTCCTCCATCAGTGCATCAGATGTGGTTGAGTTTGAAAGAAACGGAAAGAAATGGATGCGTTTCAATATTGTTCATAACGACCGTACCATCAGTGTTGAAGCT
This sequence comes from uncultured Succinatimonas sp., assembly GCA_900317105.1. Lineage (GTDB taxonomy): Bacteria > Pseudomonadota > Gammaproteobacteria > Enterobacterales > Succinivibrionaceae > Succinivibrio. The sequence continues at coordinate 47,529 of ONFP01000004.1, forward strand.
CCATACGTTAAACAGACCAGATTAAGACAGTCTTCAATTGAAGGCTACAGCTACCGTTCTGTAGTAAAGCTAAATATCAAGATCGGTGACTATTCAACAGAGGCTGAGTTCAACCTCATTGACAGAACCCAGATGCAGTTTGCTCTACTAATCGGCAGAAATCTTTTAACAGACATAGCTGTAGTTGATGTTGCCAGAAATAATGTGCAGAAACGTGCTGATAAGGATGGCCTGCTTCTTCTTTCAATTGATGACTACGTAGATAACAAAAAGAAGGGTATCGACGTAAATCAGAAATATGACGAACTGCAGAAGGAAAATTCCGGCGGTCAGATTGCTACTCTATCAAAAGACAAGGCACAGAGTCTTGGAACCAATCCTGATAAAGCACTGCCATCTGTAAGAGACAAGATTGAAACAGAAAACGGCAGCAAACCTGCCATCAAAAAAGATCCGGTAAAAAAGACCACTGAAGACAAAAGCAAAGATGTAAAAAAGAAAAAAGAGCTGACAGAAAAGGAAAAAGCAGCCCTGGAACTTTCAAAAAACTCTAAAAAGAGTCGTTCATAAGATCAGATATCAAGGATAGAAAATGGTTTCCCGCGGATTATTTTATTTTGTTACAGCTATTCTTTTTCTTGCAGGTATTCTGCTGATTGCCTATCAGAGAATTACTTTCAGCGTACCTTTTGTACCAAATCTTGCAAGAGAAATCTGGACTGTTGAGGCAAAGGTTGAATTTGAGCCTAATCTTGGTGAAGCTACCGAGGTAAAACTTTCTCTGCCAGCAGTTCAGCCTGGCTTTACCCAGCTACAGCAGAATACAGCAAGCTTAGGCTATGGTGTTAACTATGTAAAAAAAGATGGTACCACCTTTGTTGAGTGGACCAAAAGAAATCCTCAGGGCCTGCAGATTCTGTACTATACAGCTGATATTCTGGTGGATGAGGATTCATCAGAAAGCTCCATGATTGTTCCTGCTTTAGAGGAAAGCGTTGAGTCAGAACCTTATGCAACAGCAATGAGAGAGATTGCCTCTACTGCAAGTTCAAGAAGTTCAAATCCATATTCCTTTGCAAATCAGGTAATTCACGAGTTATCACTGGATAATGAGATTACCTCTCTGCTTCTTTCTAAATATAAGAAACCTGAACTTCTGGTTCATATTCTGAACATCGGTCACGTTCATGCCAGAACAGTAGGCGTACTTGAGCTTAAGGACGGCAGAAGAAATCAGAGACTTCATAATTATGTAGCAGTTTTTGACAAGTCTGAGTACAAGGTTTTTGATCCTAACAGCGGACACAGCGGTCTTAAGAAAAATCAGATTATCTGGACTGACAACGGTACTTCAATCCTGGATGTTGCTGGCGGTAAGAATGCCTCTGTAAGTTTTACCACCATCAGTAATTCCGTAAGCGCAATTGAAGCCGGTAACAGAAAAGCCAACATTGACATGGTTGCAGGTGAGGAGCTGATTCCATTCTCACTGCAGGCGCTGCCAGTTGAAGAACAGTCTCTGTTCAAGACTCTGCTGTTACTGCCAATTGGTGTGGTTATCGTTGTATTCCTGAGAGTTATTGTCGGTATCAAGACCTCCGGTACTTTCATGCCAGTACTGATTGCAATGTCTTTCCTTCAGACCTCTTTATGGATTGGTCTGATTGGCTTTATTTCCATTGTTGGTGTAGGTCTGATTGTCCGCTCATGGCTGTCGCATCTGAATCTGCTTTTAGTTGCCAGAATTTCTGCGGTGATTATTACCGTTATTGCACTTATCGGCTTTATCTCCTTCTTTACCTATAAAATTGGTCTTACCGAAGGTGTTAAGATTACATTCTTCCCAATGATTATTCTGTCATGGACTATTGAGAGAATGAGTATTCTCTGGGAAGAGGAAGGCTATAAGGAAGTTATCAAGCAGGGTGGCGGTTCTCTGTTTGTAGCAGTTTGTGCCTATCTGACCATGAGCAGCTTCTTTATCCAGCATTTAAGCTTTAATTTCCTGGGTCTGCAGCTGATTCTGCTGTCTCTGGTTCTGATTATGGGTAATTATACCGGCTTCAGACTTTCAGAGATGAAACGTTTCAAGCCTCTGGCTGTTCAGATCAAAAACTACAGAAACGGTGACGAGACCGAACTTGAATCTGTAAGATTAAAGGAAGAGTTAAAAGAGATTAAGTCTGATCCTCACAATACCTACAGAACCTGGAAAAAACAGGCTCAGCATATGGTTGAAGAGGAAGAATCAAAGAAGGATCATGAGTAAATGGATCTTCTTAAAAAGATAAAGGAATTTAAAAACCGTTATGCCTCTCCATTCGAAATGAGAGATGACGGTATCATGGGAATGAATCAGCGTAATGTTAATTACATTGGCCGATACAACAAGCGTTCCCTGTTTCCTCTGGTTGATAACAAGCTTCTGACCAAAAAGATTGCTCTTGAAAACCACGTAAATACCCCTGTTCTGATTGGTTCAATTGAGAATCAGCATCAGGTTGAGGATATTTTCAGCATCATTGGTGAACATACAGAATTCTGCATCAAGCCTGCTCACGGCTCTGGTGGTAAGGGAATTCTGGTAATCAAGGACAGATCAAAGACCAGCGGAAACTTTATCAAGGCTTCAGGTCAGGAAATACCTACTCATGAACTGAAAAGACATATCACCAATATTCTGGCAGGTCTTTTCTCTTTAGGTGGTAAACAGGATATTGCCCTGATTGAAGATCTTATCCATTTCGATAATGTCTTCTCAGGCTACAGCTATGATGGTGTTCCTGATACCCGTGTGATTGTATTTCAGGGCTTCCCTATCATGAGTATGATGAGACTGTCTACTGCCGCATCTGACGGCAAGGCAAATCTGCATCAGGGAGCTGTGGGTGTAGGTATCTGTCTTAGAACCGGTCGAGCTGTACGTGCAGTACAGTTTAATGAGCCGGTGACTATACACCCTGATACAGACAAGGATCTGAGTTTACTTAAGGTACCTCACTGGCATGAGGTATTAGAACTGGCCTCATCCTGTTATGACATGTCAGGTCTGGGATATATCGGAACCGATATTGTACTTGATAGAGACAGAGGTCCAATGCTGCTTGAGCTGAATGCCCGTCCTGGACTTGCAATTCAGATCTGCAATAATGCAGGGCTTCTTCCAAGATTACGACTGATAGAGGCGATCACCAAGAAACATCGACTTTCCATCAAGGAGAGAGTCGCCTTTTCAATGGAACACTTTGGTGTTTTCAAGGAATAACATTAAAGCCACGGTCAGCAAAAAGTCCGTGGCTTTTTTATGATTTTGCCCAAAAATCATAAAATTATTTCTAATCTTTAACCCTTCATACATTTTTGTTTCTGGTAAGTTTGCTATACTGTAACTGTATGAAAATAGTGTCATTATTACTTATCCCTTTAGTCTTTTGCTGTAGTGAACCTGTGCAGGCCTCTGAAATCAGTGTCTGCTCTCTCTCCTACAGACCTAAAACAAATGAAACCGCATTTGCTGCAGTAGGCTCATCTCTGAAAATTGCAGATGAAACCTGTACCAATCATTATCTGATTATCCCCTTTGATACTGTATCAAATGCTATTACCATTCCTCAGGGCGAGTATAAAGCCGTAAGCATTGATGAAGAGGAAGTTCTCTTTTCAACAGATAACGGCAGCGGCGTTAAGGTAAAAAGCTGTCCTGTCTGTGATCCTATTGACTATCTGGTGATTAAAAAGAAGACACCTAAGACACTGTGTGTAAAATCTGCACTGAAGGTTAATTCCTGTGCGGTAGATGACAGCATCAGCTATGTGGTAACCAAGAAAAGTCATACCACAGAAGGTTTATGTGCCCCATCTCTGGTTTATTTCGGACGTGAAGGCAATACTTTAAAATTTGCAGTCAATGACTGTACCTCTATATCAAAACCAACCTTAAGTTATGATTTGTCCTTTGGAGATGAAATAAGATTTCTTGATGAGCAGATAAAGATTCATAAGGCTGACAACAAGGGTATTTTCTACTCAAGAATGGAACCACCTGCTCTTAAGATCAACGATCTTCTGACCAGAGAGCAGCTTGAGCAGGAACTTAATACCACAGAGAATGACACAACCGACGAATCTGGTGATAAAATAGCCTCTACTCAAAATGAAACCAGTACTCCTCCTTCTGAAGCAGTTACAGACACAGGAGCAGCTCCTGCACAGAATACTGAAGAGAGCAATGGGGATACGACGCAGTAATTAGGAATAACATGTTAAAAGTTCTACAGTTTTTACCTGTCATTTTATGGTTTGTAACCTATAAGATGACTTCAAATCTGATACTGGCTACAGCTGTAATTGTAGGAGCCTGTTTGGTTACTACTGCAATTGAATACTTCATGACAAAACAGCTTTCCAGAATGCAGATTTTTCTGGTTGCAGCAATTCTTATTTTCGGATTGCCAACAGTTCTATTAAATGATCCTGCCATTATCAAATGGAAGGTTACTGTGGTTAATTTCTTATTTGCGGCAACTATTTTTGTATTTCAGTTTATTCTCAAAAAGAATCCTTTTGCCTTTCTTTTTGAAAAGGAACTGCCTCTGCCAGAAGAGGCCTATAACACCCTAAGCCTGTGGTGGATGGTGTTCTTTGTACTTGCAGGACTTTTAAATATAGTCATTGCATTCTATCTTCCAGCTCTAATCGGGGTAACCGAAACAGAAGCTGAAGCAATCTGGGTTGACTACAAAACCTTTGGCAATGCCATATTAAATGGTGTTTTCGCTTTAATCTGCGGTTTTGTACTACTAAAAAAATACCCGGAAATAATGAAAAATCTTGAAAAATAAAATATATGGAGTAAGACAATGCCAGATCAAAATTATGGAAACATTAAATATGCGGTAATTCCTGTTGCTGGACTGGGAACAAGATTACTACCAGCAACCAAGGCTATTCCAAAGGAGATGATTCCTCTGGTGGACAAGCCTCTGATTCAGTATGTGGTTAATGAAGCCATTGAGGCTAAAATCAAAAATATTGTTCTGGTTACTCACGCTTCTAAAAATGCCATTGAAAACCATTTTGATACCTCATTCGAGCTTGAGGCTACTCTGGAAAAGCGTGTTAAAAGACAGCTTTTATCTGAGATTCAGAATATTATTCCTTCAGATGTATCTATTCTGAATGTTCGTCAGGGTGAGTCAAAAGGTCTGGCACACGCGATTTCCTGTGCCTTCCCTATTGTGGGTAAAAATCCTTTTGCTGTAATTCTTCCTGATGTTATTGTTGATGATAAGGCATCTGATCTGAAGAAAGACAATCTGTCAGCAATGGTAAGACGCTTTGAATCAACCGGCGCACCTCAGATCATGGTTGAAAAGGTTCCACAGGAAAGTGTATCCAGCTATGGTATTGTGGATATTGAAGGCAAGATTCTAAAACCAGGTGAGTCCTGCAAGATTAAACAGATGGTTGAAAAGCCAAAGCTAGATGAAGCTCCATCCGATCTTGCTGTAGTTGGACGTTATGTGCTTCCTGCTGAAATCTGGTCTTTATTCAAAAAGACTCCTATAGGTGCAGGTGGTGAGTTCCAGCTTACCGATACCATTGAACTTCTGATGCATATGATGGATATCGAGGCATACAATATCGTAGGTAAGTCACATGACTGCGGAAATAAGCTTGGCTATGTGGAAACCTTCATTGAATATGCCTTAAGAAATCCTGATTTCGGAGCTACTCTGAAGGATTATGTAAAGAAACTGGTTAAATAAATTCTGTTTTCCCTGCAAAAAGCAGCTAAACATGAATTAGCTGCTTTTTTCTTTATTAGTAAGCCATTTTTTCAGGCTGCAGGTTATTTGGTTTCTGAAAACAGCAGATTAAACATAGGCAGAGTTGCTATGAACAGTAAACACAATCAGTATGCAAAAAAATTTGTACAGATGGATAAAGAGGCGCTTTATACGCTGATTCTATCTCTGGTGATCTTCGTATTTTTCTGGGGAGCAATCTTTATTCTGCAGAATACTCAAGCCTTTATCTGGCAGATGCCTCTGTGGTTTGTGGTTTCCTGCATCGGCGGCTATCTGCTGTCTGTTATTGGGGTTGCTGTACTGATTAAATATTTTATGAAAGACTTTGATTTGGATGATAACAAATGACTTTAGTTCCAGTTCTCGTTTTTCTGGCTCTGCTGATTCTGATTGGCTTATATGCAAAAAAAGATCTGAATAAAGCCGAGAATTTCAAAAAAGAATACTTTATAGCCAACCGTTCTTTAGGTGGTATTGTACTGGCCATGACGCTGGTTGCAACTTACGGTTCAGTAAGCTCTTTTATCTCCGGACCTGGTGTGGCCTGGAATCTTGGTTTTGGCTGGGTAGTATTTGCTGCACCACAGATTATCACTGGCTTTCTGCTTTTAGGTCTTATCGGCAAACGACTGGCTATTATCGGTAGAAAAATTGAAGCCTATACCATAATTGATGTTATTCATTATCGTTATGCCAACAAATCTCTGACACTGCTGCTCTCTATAGTGCTTTTGATCTTTTTTACCGCTATGGTGGTTGGTCAGTTTATAGGTGGGGCCCAGATCTTTACCGCGATTACAGGACTTGATTATAAGCTGGGACTTCTGCTCTTTGCCTCTGTTACTGTAATCTATACCTCATCAGGCTTTAAGGCTGTAGTACTGACTGATACGCTGTGTGCCTTTCTGATGATTACCGGAATGATTACTTTAGGATATGTAATTATTAAAGACGGTGGCGGTCTTTCTAATATCATGGAGGTAATTCGTCACACCAATGTTGGAGAGGATGGAATATCTGCCAATCTTAAGGTTACCGCCAATGGTGCCCTGCCTTATTCTCTATTGTTCTCTGCCTGGCTTCTGGTTGGTTTTTATACAGTTGCCCTGCCTCAGTCTGCTGTAAGAGCACTATCCTACAAATCAACCTCTGATCTTCACATGGCAATGTTTGTGGCAACTGTTGTCTGTGGAGCTCTAATGATCGGAATGACTCTTTTAGGTGTTTTATCCCGTGGTGTAATTCTTGAGCTGCCAGAAAATGGAACTGACGCGGTTATTCCTATTCTGATTGCAACCCATATGCATCCTATTTTAGCGGGAATTACCATCATCGGACCTCTTGCCGCTACCATGAGTACTGTAAGTTCGCTGCTGATTTCAGCATCATCTGCAGTTGTTTCTGATATCTATTCTCAGCTGCATGATAAAAAAGAGGACAAAAAGGATAAATTCAGTGCAAACAGTAAGTTTGTGACAATTTTTATTACTTCCTTTATAGGATTTATTGCTATCCTATTAGCTATGTATCCACAGGATATTGTAGTGTGGGTTAACCTGTTTGCATTTGGTGGACTTGAATCCGCTTTCCTCTGGCCACTGGTTTTGGGCCTGTTCTGGAAGAAAATGAATGCCGGCGGAGCACTTTTGGGAATAATCTTTGGACTGGGGGTATATACACTTTGTATGGCAACCGGTTTTAAATTCATGGCCTTCCACAATATTGTGATTGGAACCGCCTGCGGTCTGATTTTCAGCATTATCGGAAGCTATATCTTCCCAGATACGGCAAAGGAACGGCTGAAGATATTCTTCCCTCACAGGATATAGCTGTAGAAACGCAATTGCGAGAATAATTACGTATTTAAAATCTCAAAGCTAAACTGTTGAGATCTGGATGGTTGTGCAGGCATAACTGCAGTAAAAAGAAACAAAAGAATCACTTAATAAGTTAGGATTTATGATGAACTGGAAAGTAGTATTAGCTTTAATGGTAACTTTTGCTTTGATGATGAGTTCAAGTTACACCATGCTGATACCATTTCTTCCTCTGTACATGCAGAATGAACTGAAGGCTACCAGTGACGAGATAGCCATGTGGTCAGGCTTCACCTTTTCTATTACCTTCGCTGTAAGTGCTTTCATGTCTCCTATCTGGGGTAAGCTGTCTGATAAGATGGGCAAAAAGCCAATGATTATCAGATCAAGTATTCTGCTCTCCATAACCTATTTTCTGGGTGGCATTGTCACCAATCCTTTTGAACTGTTTCTGGTTAGAGCCTTTCAGGGTATTGCTGCCGGTCTCTGGCCTGCCTGTCTGGTTATGATTTCCGCCTATGCTCCTAAAAACAAACTTGGATTGAGCATGGGACTTATGCAGAGCGCCAATATCTGCGGAGGTATTTTAGGTCCTTTATTCGGTGGTATTCTTGCAACCTCCTTTGGTATGAGAAATTCTTTTTTCATAGGATCTACAGCTCTTTTCACCATCTGTGTACTGAGTATCTTTATCTTAAAGGAGCCACCTGCAGAGAAGGATATTAAGAAAACCGACAATAAGAGTGTATCCACTATGGACTGTCTTAAGAATATAAACATTCTTATTCTGCTTTTATGTGTAGGTCTAACCAATTTTGCCATAATGGAAATACAGCCGATTATGGCGCTATACGTTCAGAGTATGTCCGAAAATGCTGAAAATGCAGTACTCTTATCAGGTCTTATTCTTTCCTCAGGTGGACTTGCAGGCGCTATTGCCTCTCCTTTATGGGGTAAAATCGGACAGAAAAAAGGGTTTGCGAAAACTATAACCGTAGCCTTCATTTTCGCAGGCTTCATGCTGACCATGCAGGGAATTCCGGATAACCTGATTATCTTTGGCGCAATTCAGTTCATCTGCGGTCTGGGTTTCTCTGGAATATTCCCTTCAGCCAATTCAATTCTGGTTCTGATTACACCAGGAAACTCAAGAGGTATAGGTTTTGGTCTTATGACTTCTGCTCAGATGCTTGGCGGTGCATTAGGGCCAATTATCGGAGGACTGATTGTTACCCTTGCCTCCTACAGCTATGTCTATGTATTCTCCGGATTACTGATGCTGTGCATGGGTATCTATATACTGTTCTTTGCACCAGAGTCCTTCAAGAAAGCGGCAAACCAGGTAAAGGTTACTGATCTCAAAACAAGCCAGGATTAGGTGATATTTATGAATAACACTTTGTTTGTCCTAATCCTTTTATATGCAAATGTGTTTGTCATAAGTGCATCTAATACTTTTGTACTGCCCTTTCTGCCGGTCTATCTTAAACAGGATTTAGGAGCCCAAGCCAATGATCTGGCTTTATACACCACCTTATGCTATTCAGTAACCTTTGTGGTTAATATTTTTATCTCACCGGTCTGGGGGCACTTTGCAGACAAGTTTGGCAGAAAGAAGATGCTAATTAGAGTATCTTTCATTCTGTTTATCTCATATCTCTGCGCCTATCTTGCAACCTCCCCACTGATGCTGTGCATTGCTCGAGCCGTACAGGGCTTTGCCTGCGGCATGATGCCTGCTATCATGGCTTTTACAAGTTCATTATCTGCAGATCATAAAAAGACTCAGTTACGAATAGGTTATGTTCAGAGTATCAATCTGCTGGGTACTATCATCGGTCCTGCAGCAGGTGGTATGATGGCGGAATTCTTTGGAGTCAGAGAAAGTTATCAGTGTATCTTTATTCTTATAGCCCTGATCTGTCTTATCAATATCATGCTGCTAAAGGAGCCTTCAGCACCCTCACATCAGAGCAGCGCAGATGAAATCCTGCCCCTGTCAGATATACTCAAAGATCCTATTATAGTTTCTCTATGCTGCTGTATTGTAGTTAATTCAGCAGTAATCATGATGGTAGTTCCTATGCTTGCTGACTATGTAGATCGCATGACTACCTTTGGTGAACCACTTGCATTATCCGGAATAATATTCTCCCTAAGCGGTATTGCCGGAGTGCTGGCTTCACCTCTTTGGTCAAGATTCGGATCAGAAAAGGGCTTTTTTAAGGTGCTGATGCTAAGTACTCTGGGAGCCTCTGTTGCTTACATGCTGCAGTATCAGATGACCAGTATTCTGCTATTTTGCATTATTCAGTTTGTATTTGGTTTATGTATCTGCGCAACTATACCTGCTGCAAACTCAATTACAGCAAAACATATCAACCATCAGAATCAGACCAAAGCTTTCTCAGTACTTTACAGTGCCTCACAGTGTGGCAATATACTAGGTCCTGTCCTAAGTACCTGCATTATCATGTACTTTGGTGAGAGAACTGTTTTTGCCTTCGCCTCTGCACTATTATTTACCATTTTTTCTTATTTATTTATGGTAAACCGCATAAGAAAAAATGATAAAAAATCGTCTTGATTTTCTTAATAAAAGTTATTACTATTAAGAAATAAAGATTATAAACATATTGTATATAAAGATATTTTTTTAAATAACCTACAGTAATGTTTATTATTTTTTACAATACCGACTTAACAAAATTACTTTTTGTTACTTTTAAATCATAAATATGTCTTTATACTAATAAAGACTGAACATGAAAATTTTACAGTTAGGATTCACCCTTTATGCTACAGCGAAGAAACAGTAAACAGCGTAACGTAATTAGAGAATATCTATGTGGTCGAATCGACCATCCTACCGCAGAAAAACTTTATAACGAGATTAAAGAAGAATACCCAAAGATGTCTTTAGGTACTGTTTACCGTAATCTAATGTTCTTAAACGAGATCGGTGAAATTCAGGCCATTGAAGTTGGTGACGGAATTACTCACTTTGATCCTAATCCACAGCCTCACGCTCATTTTTACTGCAAAAAATGCAAGCAGGTCAGCGATATTTTTATTGAAGATTATTCTAAAATCACAAAAGTTTTTGCCGGTCAGACTAATAATGTAATAGATAAGTGTAATGTCTTTCTTGAAGGTACCTGTGAGCTTTGTAAAAACAAGACTGATGCTTAACTAGCTTTTCTGAAAATAATAATTACTAAATAGATAACTTTACTGTATTTATTATTTTGGAGTGTAAATACAGATAAACAGATAACTCCATAACACATGCTTAACTTATTCTTTAACTAAGGAGAATACTATGTCATTTGTTTGCACTAAATGCGGCTATGTATATGATGGCCCTGAAGCCCCTGAAGAGTGCCCAATCTGCCATGCAAAGAATGTTTTTGTAGATCAGAATGCGGCAAAGAAAAACAAATATCAGGGAACAAAGACAGAAAAGAATCTTCAGGCTGCTTTTGCCGGTGAATCTCAGGCTCGCAATAAATACACCTACTTTGCATCTGTTGCCAAAAAAGCAGGTTACGAGCAGATTGCAGAATTATTCTTAAAGACCGCTGATAACGAGAAAGAACACGCAAAAATGTGGTTCAAGGAGTTAGGCGGAATCGGTTCAACCGAAGAGAATCTTCTGGCTGCTGCAGAGGGTGAAAACTACGAGTGGACTGATATGTACGATCAGATGGCAAAAGATGCTGAAGCTGAAGGATTTAAAGAGCTTGCTGAAAAATTCCGTGGCGTTGCTGCTATCGAAAAGCGTCATGAGGAAAGATATCGTAAGCTTTTAGAGAATGTTAAGGCTAAGGAAGTATTCGAGAAATCTGGTGTTACTGTATGGGAATGCCGTAACTGCGGTCATATTGTAGTCGGTACCAAGGCTCCAGAGTTATGCCCTGTATGTAACCATCCTCAGAGCTACTTTGAAGTTCACATGGATAACTTCTAATCAGAAAACAGTTAATATATTTCCATTAAGACAAAGGGAGCAATTTAAGCTCCCTTTTGTGTATTCATTCTTGCAGCTTTTGAGAAATCCTACTTTCTGCCTCTTGGCAGTACCAGATTCAGAACTACAGCAACGATTGATGATAAACCGATTCCGGTAAACATAAAGGAGCCATAACCTAATGCTGCACCACCAATACCCATAGTCAGGGTAACACTGACAATAATCAGATTACGGGTCTTATTCATATCTACACTCTTCTGAACCATGCTCTGAATACCAACAGAAGCAATACTTCCGAAAAGAAGCAGCATAATTCCGCCTAAAACTGCAGGAGGAATACTCTGCAGCAGAGCTGAAAGCTTACCAAATACAGAGAATACCAGAGCAGTAACAGCGGCAATACGGATTACCTGAGGATGACTTACCTTTGTGATCTGAATTGCACCGGTAACTTCTGAATAAGTGGTAACTGGAGGCCCACCAAGGAATGAAGCTACAAGACAGGCTAAACCATCACCGAACATAGTACGGTGCAGACCAGGATCTGAAATAAAGTCCTTTTTTGCAACCGCACTGATTACATAGACATCACCGATATGCTCAATCACAGGTGCGATAGCTACCGGGATCATGAACACAAAAGGTTCCCAGGCGAACTCTGGAAGATGGAAATTAGAGATACTTCCTGGAAGTGCAAACCATGGAGCCTCTTTTACAGCTGTAAAATCAACTACTCCCATATACACAGCACAGGCATAACCCACAATAATTCCGCAGATAACAGGGAACAGCTGCAGCAAACCGCGACAGTATGTCAGAACCACAATCGCAGTTGCAAGTGAGATTATAGCCAATGTCCAGTTGGTCTTGGCCATATCAACACCAGCTCCACTTAAGGATAAACCGATAAGAATAATGATAGGACCAATTACAACAGGAGGGAAAATTCTGGAAAGGACTCGCTTACCCTGCCACTTTATTAAGAAGGAAATGGAAAAGTAAACACAGGCTACAGCTGATATGCCGGCAATGGTTCCTGGCATTCCCCACTCTTTGGTGGCGGCAATGATAGGAGCAATAAAGGCAAAGCTTGAGCCTAAAAAAATAGGTACCTTACCACCAGTCACCAAGTGAAAGAGTAAGGTACCTATTCCAGCTGTAAACAGCGCCGTTGCGGGATCAAGTCCTACAAGAAGTGGGACTAAAACTGTCGAGCCAAATGCAACAAACAGAAATTGAATTCCAATCACTGTTTTTTTGGCCGCAGAGAGTTGTATCTCATCCATAATTGAGTTTTCTCTGTTAGTGAAATGAAAATTTTTTGCATATTATGTCAGAAATCACATTACTTTTGAAGAAAAATTTTCTAACAACAAAATTTTGAACAATCTGATTCTGACAATGGAATCCTACACCTGAAAAAACTAAATAATTACACCTTGCAGGTGGTCAACTTCATGCTGAACAATCTGAGCGGTAAAGCCAGAGAATTTCTTAACCTTTTTCTTCCAGTTAATATCAGAATACTCTACCTCGATCTTTTTGTAGCGGGTACATTTTCGGCTTCCTACCAGAGAAAGACATCCTTCCTCGGTTTCGTATTCGCCTTCTTTGCTGAGAATTACAGGATTGTACATAATCACATAATCCTCATGTACGTTAACTATAATAATGTTCTTGCTAAAACCAATCATGTTGGCTGCCATACCCACGCATTCATCAGCATGTGCTCTTAGAGTATCCACAAGATCAATTGCAATCTGATAGTCTTTCTTAGTGGCTTCTTCAGATTTTATAGCTAAAAAAAGCTCATCTTTAACAATTTCTCGAATCATATGCTTCTCTCAAATTTTATTAAAAAAATGCAGAGGCCTAGCTCTGCATATTATCGTTCTTATCTAATTTTTGAGAATGCTGTTGATTCTCTCTAAATCCTCAGGTGTATCAACACCGGTCTCGGGAGGATTATCGGTCACACCAACAACAATTGACATTCCGTTCTGAAGTAATCTCAGCTGTTCTAATGATTCACACTTCTCTAAAGTAACCTGAGGCATCTTTGAGTAGTTCAGAACAGTCTTAGCTCTGTAGGCATAAATACCGATATGATGGTAATGCTCAAACTCCAGGGATGAAATATCCTTGTTTCTGAAGTTTTCTCTTTCATAAGGAATAGGAGCACGGCTGAAGTACATGGCCATGTTGTTCTTATCAAAGACAACCTTAACACAGTTAGGATCGAAAACGTCCTTAACATTATCAATCTTAAAGCACAGAGTAGACATATCTGCATTGCTCTTTTCAAGCAGATCTGCAACCTGACGGATATGCTCAGGGTTAATTAAAGGCTCATCTCCCTGAACATTAACAATAATGGTATCATCCTCAATGTTTAGCTTTTCAACCATCTCTGCCAGTCTATCGGTACCACATCTGCACTCCTGTGAAGTCATGCAAACCTCTACCTTGTCCATACCGGCAAGAGCGGATTCAACTCTTTCATCATCAATACAGGCAACTACCTTTTTGGCATCTGATTTTAAAGCCTGCATGCAGACTCTTTTAATCATTGGAATACCGCCAACCAGTACCAGAGGCTTTCCTGGAAAACGGGTTGAGGCGTAACGGGCAGGAATTGCTACAACGTAATCTCTCATTTTTGTTCTCTTAATTATTTAAAAATCAGTCTTTAAATCTTTCGGTAGTCAGATCATAAAGCTTTGAAGCCACAATCTGATAGAACTTTTCTGGAAGCACAGCCTCCACATTCAGCACATAAAGGTTATCAAGTTTGTAATCAGCATATTTTACAGCATCTTTAGCTGTCATGACGATAGGAAACTTCTGCGAATTATTTATAAGGGTCTGCTTGCTGACAACTCCATGATCCCCGGTATCAATGGTTGAAACAATATTATATCCGCAGGATTTTAATGTATTGTAAAAACGGTTGGGATTACCGATTCCTGCCAGAGCCACAACCTGTGTTCCCTTCTGCAGATAATCATGAAAGCCCTGATTTGAACAGAAGGACTCAAGAGAAACTGCTGGAGATGGTACCAGATGCATAGACTGATAATTACTTTTAGGTTCTGCCGGATTGCCGTTGGTTACAACAATATCAGCAGTATCAAGTCTCCATTCACCTTCTCTTAGAGGACCTGCCGGCAGTAAAAAGCCGTTACCAAGCATTCTCTGAGCATCGATCACGATAATTTCAAAATCGCGCTGCAGAGCATAGTGCTGAAGTCCATCATCAGTAACAATTACATCAACACCAAGTTTTTCTAAGTACTGAGCTCCCCTTTCACGGTTAGGATCAACAACTACAGTTGCCTTATCTCTGACGCTTAATTTTATAAGTAGAGGCTCATCTCCGCACTCTAAAACATTTGATGAGGAAGTTACCACCAGAGGGTATTCTTTTGATTTACCCTTATAGCCGCGAGAAAGCAGACCTACGGTATAACCAAGATCACTTAAGCGCTGCAGTAAAGAAATACAAAGAGGTGTCTTACCGGTACCGCCAACAGAAATACCGCCTACAACAATGACAACAGGCTTTACTCTTAAGGAATATTTCTTACCGGATTTATACCTTTCACGTCTGATTCTGCTAATCAGAGAAAATGCTGCAGATAAAGGAAGAAGCGGAAGGATTACAGGAGAATTCAATACTCCTAATTTTTTGTACCAGACTTTATCAAGAAATGACATAGTGTTCTTTATCCACCAAAAAAAGTTAACTTATTATAAGTAAACAAAGAAGTTTATACTACAGTCATTCCTCATTTTTGTTACTTGAACTCTGCTTTATACAGAGATTTTTCTTTCTATTTGTACAGGCCTTTATTGGTGTGCAGCGGATCTGACATCATTCTATCTGAAATTAAGGTTCCATTCTGAATATGCCCTACACCAATAAACATATCATTGGTTCTTATCTGAATGGTATCCTTGTATTCAAGATCACAGTCTGTAAAGGTACATTCTGAAAGGTTGTCCTGTCGCTGCCCCTGACAGAGCAGTACGGCCATATCATAAGGAATATCAATTCTAGGAAGGTAGTTCATAGCCTCATCAATGGGAATAAGCAGAGAATCCATTTCTTTAAAATCAGTAAAATCCTCTCGCTTGTCAGCAAGCTGCTGTAGGTTTTCTAAAGTATGCATTTCGCCTTTAGGAAGGCCATCCACTTCAATACGTCTTAGCATGGTTACATGTGCACCACAGCCAAGTTCGGCTCCAATATCGGAAACCAGAGTTCTGATATAGGTTCCCTTAGAACAGTAAACCTCGATAGTAAAGGAATCTTCTGTTTTATCAAGAAGCTTGATGTAGAAAACAGTTACCTCTCTACTTGGAACCTCAACACTCTTACCTGCTCTGGCATATTTATACAAAGGTCTGCCGTCAACTTTGATAGCAGAGTAGATTGGAGGAACCTGAGTAATATCACCGACAAATCTGTTAATAGCTTCATCAAGCTTAGAAAGAGCATCCCCTATCTCATGCTCCTCAACAACGTTACCTTCAGCATCGCCTGAATCCGTTACGATACCAAGTCTGCCGGTTGCAATATACTTTTTTGAACCTTCAAGAAAATATGAAGAGAACTTTGCAGCCTGTCCAAGACAGACAGGAAGTAAACCAGAAGCTAAAGGATCAAGTGAACCAGTATGACCAGCCTTGTTGGCTCTGAAGATTCCCCTTACCTTAGTTAGAGCTAAAGCAGAGCTGATTCCTGTAGGTTTATCCAGAAGAAATACACCGTCAATATCTCTTTTAGGAGCTCTTCTTGATTTATCAGGGATAATTCTATCTTTGGTCATAAGTTACTTTTTTCTCGAAAATTTGTGAAACAGAAAAGATGG
>ONFP01000013.1 GCA_900317105.1 uncultured Succinatimonas sp.
ATTTGATTTCAACATTGTTTAAAGTCTGTGAAGAAACGGCACCGGTAAAAACAAGGCATAACGCTGCCGCCAGATTTAATAGGATTTTTCTTATTCCTGTCATAAACATCTCTTACTGATTCCCATAAGGAAGTAAAAATAAAAAGATGGGTGCGGTAATGTTTTGTGTACTCATTATGTTCTGAAAGGAATTGTTATTAGAATAAATTCCGCACCCACGTAAAGTTTGTGCGGGTATTATGAGGGCAAAAAAAATGGCCTTACACGTAAGGGGGTCATTTTTTGTCAGAATCCCGGATAACCGTTTGATTTATATGTATTAAAAAAAAATTTTGAGTACATGTCAATGAGCTCGACATGCACATAAAAGAGAAGAATTAATAGAAAGAATTACTTCATGATTTCTTTTTCGAAATGACAGAAATCCTTTAGAGTCTTCCACTCTCCGCCCCAGGTAAAGCCATGAGAGATGAAGAGTTTGTAGGCAAGATCTTCCTTATCAATCTTGAACAGAAAGTCCTCGTCACGTTCACAGTATTCACCTGAATTCTTCGGCTGCACAAACAGCGAACCATCCTTTTTCAGCTTGCAGTAAGGATTGGTACGAGGATTTAAATCAACCGCAAGACCGCGTGCATGATATGAAAGGAAGTCAGATCCGGTAATAAAACGGAACACAAAACAGGAGGTGTTATTGGCTCCCATCTGAATTTCATCATCCGCATCAAAATCATCAGCAAGAAGGATATGCTCAATGGCGTATTTGTTCTTGTAAAGAATAAAGAAAATCTCTCTGAGATCTTCTGCGATCGCTCTATTGCAGACCATCTCACCAAGTCTTACCTTGTTCTCATGATCCACATGCAGCAATCTTAGATAACGCAGATCTTCCCTTTTTATAAAAGGATTATCCTGATAGGTGTTACCCTGCATTCTCTTCCATACATCATCGGGAATTTCACTGAGAGTAAAAAAGCTGTTCTCCCCATAGGTATCAAGCATCTTCTCCTCAATAACCTCACCACCTTTAATGCTGCTGAGATCAAGAGTCTTAGCCTCACCGGCGAATGCAGAACAGCACAAGGCAAAGGCCCCAAATACAGCAAAAAAGATTTTTCTCAGGGAAAAACAAGACATAAATACTCCTCCACTACTATATAAGAGTATACATAGAAAAAACAAAGCGCTTTTTTTTAATAATTCTCTTTATTCCTTGCCTAGAAAAGTCAGACAGACTCTTGTGTATAATACTGTTTCCAAACTGTCACGCAAAGCTTATTCAGCCATTGGATGCGATATAAATGCCTTTTTACTGATAATTTTTTTTAATCTTTTTCTAAGAAAATGTTACATAGGTCAAAAATGGTATACAATAGCGCATATTTTTTTTCTAAAGACTCAAAGTCAGAGTTATTTATCTCGGGGTTTACCACATGGATGTTCAGAAGATCCGTAACATTGCTATTATTGCTCATGTTGATCACGGAAAAACAACACTAGTTGATAAATTACTGCGCCAGTCAGGAACTCTTGACCGTAACGAAATCGGTCAGGAACGTATCATGGACTCAAATGATATCGAAAAAGAGCGTGGTATTACTATTCTTTCAAAAAATACTGCTATCAACTGGAAAGATTACCGCATTAATATCGTTGATACCCCAGGCCACGCTGATTTCGGTGGTGAAGTAGAACGTGTTATGTCTATGGTTGACTCAGTACTGCTGCTTGTAGATGCAGTAGACGGCCCAATGCCACAGACACGCTTCGTAACTCAGAAGGCTTTCGCTGCAGGTTTAAAGCCAATTGTTGTTATCAACAAGTGTGACCGTGAAGGCGCAAGACCAGACTGGGTTATAGATCAGATTTTCGATCTGTTCGACAATCTTGGCGCAACAGATGAGCAGCTGGATTTCCCAGTAGTTTATGCTTCAGCTTTCCAGGGATGGGCATCCTTGGAACTTGATAATCACGGCGACAACATGGAGCCACTGTTCCAGGCTATCGTTGACAAGGTAAGCCCTCCAGATGCTGATCTTGAAGGTCCATTCCAGATGCAGATCTCTTCACTTGATTTCACCTCATACGTAGGTGTTATCGGTGTTGGCCGTGTTAAGCGCGGTGTAGCCAAGGCAAATCAGGCAGTAACCATCATTGACCGTGACGGCAATACCCGTACCGGCAAGATTGGTCAGGTTCTGGGCTACCTAGGTCTTCACAGAACACAGGTTGAAAGTGCAGAGGCTGGTGACATTATTGCAGTTACCGGTTTAGGCGAGCTGAAGATTTCAGATACCATCTGTGACAATTCAGCTGTTGAAGCTCTGCCAGCCTTATCAGTTGATGAGCCTACAGTTTCCATGAACTTCTGCGTTAACACCTCTCCATTTGCAGGTCGTGAAGGTAAGTTCATTACTTCAAGAAACATTGAAGAAAGATTACGTGAAGAGCTGGTTCACAACGTTGCTCTGCGTGTTGAAGCTACAGAAGATACCGACCGATTCAAGGTATCAGGCCGTGGTGAGCTGCACCTGTCTGTTCTGATCGAAGAGATGCGTCGTGAAGGCTACGAGCTGGCTGTATCCCGTCCAGAGGTTATTCTTCACAAGGAAGGCGGCAGAACTCTTGAGCCATATGAGATCCTGACACTGGATCTTCAGGAAGAGCACCAGGGTCCTGTTATGGAAGAGCTTGGTCTGCGTAAGGGCGAACTTAAGAACATGGTTCCAGACGGAAAGGGACGTGTTCGTCTTGATTACCGTATTCCAGCACGTGGTCTTATCGGGTACCAGTCTCTATATATGACTCTAACCTCAGGTACCGGTTTAATGTTCCACACCTTCGACAGCTACGATGAGTATGCAGGCGGCAGCATCGGCGAGAGACAGAATGGTGTTCTGATCTCAAATGATACCGGTAAGGCTGTTCCATATGCTCTATGGTTCCTGCAGGAGCGTGGCAGACTGTTTGTATCTCCAGGTGAAGAGATCTACGAGGGAGAGGTTATCGGCCTGCACGTTCGTTCAAACGATCTGACTGTTAACCCATTAAAGACCAAGAAGCTGACCAACGTTCGTGCAGCAGGTTCGGACGATAACATTATCCTGACCCCAGCTGTTAAGATGACTCTGGAGCAGGCTCTTGAGTTCATCAATGAGGACGAGCTGGTTGAGGTTACCCCTCAGAGCATCAGAATCCGTAAGAAGAATCTGTCTGAACTTGATCGTGTTCGTGCATTCAGAGCCGCTGGCGGTAAGAAAGCTGACGAATAAGACAAAAGTTTAGGATCATAAAGCCTGTCCCATTTTGGTGCAGGCTTTTTTATTACCAAAAATTCTAGGTAGATCAAGTTAATATCAGGTTTAACTGCTGTAAAGCGCAAAATAGTGCACTATTTTTGTGCTATTTTCGAATTTTGTGATAAAGTGTAAGAAAATATCACATGCACTATTATAGAACGTTATAGGCAATCTGATGTCCGAAATTGATAAGGCAAATGTATTAGAAAACCTGACAACGGCGGTAATGATCACGAACAAGGAAATGAATATCCTTTACGCGAATACCGCTGCTGAACAGCTGTGTGGAATATCGAGAAATCGTCTGCAGACACAGAAGCTGTCCGATCTGGTGGATAGAGAAGAAATCACGCTGATAGATACGCTGAATAATCCTGATTTCAATATCAATTTCCAAGGTTTCTCCGCCGCCGATGTGCGTTTTTCTCCTTATCCTGGCAAATCCTCCAAAGCCGACCTTACCATCTTCCAGTATACATACAATAATTTTGACGGATTCATAGTTGAGATTCACCCTATTGCCCATCAGGAAAAACTTATCAACCAGGCTCAGCAGAATCTTCAGTACAATGCTGCCCGTGACCTTATTCGCAACCTGGCACACGAAATCAAGAATCCTTTGGGAGGCATCAGAGGCGCAGCTCAGCTTATTGAGATGACATATGCTGATAAGGTTGAGAATCTTAGGGAATATACCAAGGTTATTATTGAACAGACTGACCGTCTCAAGGTACTGGTCAACAACCTGTTAGGACCTCAGCGACCAAATCCACTTACCGAGGTCAATATACACTACCTGATTGAGAAGGTTATTAAACTTGTACAGATGCAGGATAACTGCAAGCGAATCAGAATTGAGCGTGACTACGATCCTTCCCTGCCAGAACTCGCTTTAGACTCTGACTCCATTGAGCAGGTAATCCTCAACATTGTAAACAACGCTATTGATGCGCTGGATAATGAGGTCTTTACTGATCCTTTCATTAAGATTAGAACCCGTGCTAGCTTCAGAACCATCATCAGAGAAACAAAATACCCTCTATGCATGGTGATCTCAATCATCAACAACGGACCACAGATTAGTGAACAATTAAAAAAGACTCTGTTTTATCCAATGGTAACCACCAAGCCTAACGGGAACGGACTGGGATTATCTTTGGCTCTAAACATAATCGAACGCCATAATGGAACCATCGAGTGTCTGTCAGATGCTCACGAAACAACTTTTAAAATAATTTTACCAATCAAAACAGAAAATCACGGAGAATACTGATAATGAATCCAATGATTTGGGTAATAGACGATGATGCAAGCATTCGTTTTGTTTTCGATAAAGCATTAGATGTTAACAGCATTAATCACCGTTTATTTGAGAATGCAGAAGCAGCTCTTGAAGCAATCAAAAAGGAAACCCCTGATGTTATTGTCTCAGACATCAAAATGCCAGGTATCGACGGACTTGAGCTCATCAAAGCCGTTCACGAGGTAGACGAGAACATTCCATTCATTATCATGACTGCTCATTCCGACCTGTCTGCTGCAATTGATGCCTTCAATGAGGGCTCATTTGAATACCTGCCAAAGCCTTTTGATATCGATCAGGCAGTTGCAGTTATCAGAAGAGCTGCTGTTCACAGAGTTAACATGCTGCAGCTGGTTAGCCAGAGAAACCGCAATACTCTCATGAATGCTCCTGTTGAGCAGAAAGAGGAAAACGAGATTATCGGTAAATCACCTGCAATGCAGGAAGTCTTCAAGTTTATCGGCCGTGTTTCCAAGACTGATCTTCCTGTACTGATTCACGGTGAAATCGGGACCGGCAGAGGACAGGTTGCCAAGGCTCTGCACAACCACGGAGAGAGAACCTCCAAGAACTTTGTGTCTATCAATATCTCTTCCGTTCCACAGGAAATGGTTAAGTATGAGCTTTTTGGTGATTTGACCAAAGATCCTTCAAACTGTGCAATCGCCAAGGCCGAAGGCGGTACTCTATTCATCAGCGAAATCAACGATCTGCCAATGGACTGCCAGTCAAGACTGTTAAAGCTCCTGCAGACAGGCGAATACACCAACATCAACAGCACCACAGCAATCAAGTCAAACATAAGAGTTATAGCTTCAACCTCTCAGGATTTAGAGGCTAAGATTGCCAAAGGCACATTTAATTCTGATCTGTTCTACAGACTGAACATCATCAATATCAATATTCCGCCTCTAAGAGACAGAAATAATGATATTCCTCTGTTAACCAAGCACTTCCTGGCTCAGGCTGCAGCCGAGGGCCATACCGAGCCTAAAAAGCTGACCTCTGAGGTTCTTGTATTCCTGTGCCGTCTTCCATGGCCTGGCAATGTCCGTCAGCTAAAGAATCTGTGCAAGTACCTGACCATTATGGTTACCGGACGTGATATTCAGCTGGTTGATCTGCCATCAGAGTTCCTGCATGCCAACAGCAACCAGAACAAGAATACCTCAGGAGGAGCTGTTTCCAAAGAGAATCAGTCCTGGCAGGATATGCTCAGAAGCTGGGTGGATGCAAAGCTTAAGGCAGGTGAAAGAGATATTCTTAATGAGGCTGTGCCTGAGTTTGAAAAGGTTATGCTTGAGGCTACCCTGACCTTTACCGGCAACCACAAGCAGGAATCAGCCAAGCTTTTAGGCTGGGGTAGAAATACTCTGACCAGAAAGATTAAGGAACTGAACCTTAAATAAGCTCAAAGCATTTCATAGTAATGTTTTTTTTAAGTGCAGGTCTGCAGATGCAAACCTGCATTTTTCTTATATAAAGAAAAAAATTTCCCCGTATTTCCTGTCTTTTAAGCTGTTTAGTCTTAATTATTTTTCCTTATTTTCAATAAGTTATTCTTTTATTAGTTAAAAACTATAACTGATAATTAAAAATTAGTATTAGCCAAAAAAATCATTACAGATAACAATAGTCCCATCGAAAGATAACCAACAATAAAAACAGAAATCCTCTAAATAGAAAATTTAAGGAATATTATGAAAAATAATCAGTTATACCATCAGCTAGAAGCTGTCTTCAAGGAAGAAGCAGTCTTTGTTTCTGACCTTAGAATTACCTTCAACAAATACTCTGACGTCACCTCTGACTGTATGTGTATGTGCATGTAGCACAACCGGCAACAGTAAATTTCAAATAGTTAAATTAAGTTTTTTTTCGCAGTTCCATGTGTAACTGTCAGGAGTTTTATCATGTCAAAATTTTCAAAGAAGAATATATTACTAACTGTTTTTTCAGCATTTTTAGCCTTTTCTCTAACCGCCTGCAACGATGACAGCAACAAGTCAGCCAAGGCAGATACTGTTCCTGAGCACATCAAAATCGGTGTGGTACCAGGACCATACAAAGATCTGCTAAAGAATCATCTGACCAAGGTGGTTGAGAGCAGAGGACATAAGCTTGATTTCGTGGAATTCTCAGACTGGGTTCAGCCTGATTCCGCTCTGGATGCAGGAGAAATCGACGCCAATCTGTTCCAGCATTCAATCTACCTGAAGGCAATTGTAGAAAACCAGGGGCTAAAGCTTGATGAGGTTATCAATGTACCAACCTTAGGCCTGTTCGCCTTCTCAGATAAGGTTAAATCTCTGGATGACCTGAAAGACGGAGCTTTGGTTGCCCTGCCAAATGATGCGGTAAACCTCTCCCGCGCGCTGAGATTCGCCCGCGATGCCGGTATTATCACTCTCAAAGCTGATAAGGATGATCTCAAGGCCTCAATAGCTGATATCGACCAGAATCCTAAACACCTGAACTTTGTACCAATGGAAGCAGCTCAGCTACCTCGTTCTCTGGATTCAACCGATCTGGCCCTGGTACCAGGCAACTATGCCTATGAAGCAAAACTCCCATTTGACAAGGCCCTTGCCAAGGAGAAGGTTTCAGAGCCAATCAAACTGGTGGTTACCGTACAGAGCGACCGTGTAAATACAGTTGGAGCCTTCTTAAAGGATGCAGTTGCAAGCAGAGAGTTCACCTCATCAGTGAATGCAGATCCTCTATACAGAGATTTTGCTAAACCACAGTGGTGGCCTGCAAACTGATAAGAATAAATATAACCTTTATCGGAAATAAAAAATGATTAGATTTGAAAACCTAAGTGTTAAGTTCAGAAATGCAGATACAGAATACACAGCTGTTGATAAAGTGAACCTAACCATCAACAAAGGCGAATTCTTTGGAATAGTAGGCGCCTCTGGAGCAGGTAAGTCAACACTGGTTCGCACAGTAAATCTGCTACAGAAACCAACCTCAGGTAATGTGTATATCAAGGGGAAGAACATCGTAAACTACAGTGGCGAAAAGCTGCGTAGCCTAAGACAGAATATCGGCATGATCTTTCAGCATTTCAACCTGATATCCAATGCCACTGTCTATGACAACATAGCATTTGCCCTTAAGGCTTCTAAAACTCCCGCAAAGGACATTCAGAAAAGAGTACCTGAACTTCTAGAGCTGGTAGGCCTTGCAGATAAGGCGGATTTATATCCGCCATCATTATCAGGCGGTCAGAAACAGCGTGTGGCAATAGCCCGCGCTCTGGCTAACAATCCGGAGATCCTTCTATGTGATGAGGCAACTTCAGCCCTCGATCCTGACAATACCAAGGAAGTGATACAGACACTGCGCAACATTAAGAATCACTATCCTATAACCATTCTGTTTATCACCCATCAGATGGAGGTTGCAAAATCTCTGTTTGACAGAATTGCTGTAATGGAAAAGGGACGTCTTGCTGAGGTTGCTCCTTCCTATACCCTCTTTGCAACACCTCAGTCAGAGGCTGCTAAAGCTCTTATCAGCAGCGATTACAGAAAAGCGGTACCAAAGAAGGTATTAGAACAGGAAAAAGACCTCTACATGATTACCTATAAAGAGCAGGGAGCCTTTGATCCGGTAATCTCAGATGTTTCCAGAAAATTCCTGAAAACAGATGTATCGATTATCGAAGGCAACATTGAGTATGTGCAGGATAAGCCAATCGGCAGACTTCTTATATCCCTGAGATCAAAGGATGATAAGGACAGGGAAGAGGTAATCAGCTACCTTAAGCAGAAAACCTTTATAACCAGATTGAATGCGGAGTAATAAATGAACAGCGAACTAATAGAATCAACAATAAATATTCTGCAGAATGAATTTGTGAAATCCATCTATGAAACTGCTCTGATGATTGGAATTTCATTTTCACTGAGTCTGATTTTCGGTCTGACTTTAGGTTTTATTCTGTATCTGACCTCTGGTAAAACCTTTTTTGAAAAAACCATAAGTCTTAATAAGACGGTATCAGCATTTATCAATATCATCCGCTCCATACCATTTATTATTCTGGTGGTTTTCTCTCTGCCTTTAACCTTTATTCTTGTCGGCACCAAAATAGGACCTATAGCAGCTTCAGTACCACTTTCTATTGCAGCTATAGTATTCTTTGCAAGACTGGTTGAAAGTGCCTTAAAAGAGGTTGATGCAGGAGTCATAGAGGCTGCAATAGCCACCGGCGCCTCACATTTTCTAATCATAAAGAATGTGCTTCTGGTTGAAGCGGCACCAGCAATTGTAAGAGGTATTACCATTACCTTCATCAATCTAATCGGCTGTTCAGCAATGGCCGGCATGGTTGGAGGCGGCGGCATCGGCAACCTGGCTATACAGTACGGCTACTACCGCTATGAAACCGGTGTTATGATTTTTACCATCGTGGTACTGGTTGTAATCGTACAGCTTGCCCAGTTAACCGGTGACAGAATTGCAAAACTGCTGACCCACTAAAAAAACAGAACAAGGATACTCATGATTACTCTAAGCGAAAGAACAAAATATTTTACTGATTCGGTCATCCGCCGTATGACCAGAATCTGTAACGGCTGCGGCGCAATCAATCTGTCTCAGGGCTTTCCTGACAATCCGCCGCCATTTGAAATGACCAAGAGTCTTTCAGAGATTGCTCTTTCAGGTCCTCATCAGTATTCCATTACCTTCGGTGCACAGGATACCAGAGAGGCGCTCAGCGCTAAAATTGAGCACTTCTCAGGTATCCGCTACAATCCTGATACCGAACTGTGTATTACCTGCGGCGGTACCGAAGCCATGATGAGTGCCGTCATGGCTACCTTAAATCCAGGAGATAAGATAGCCATATTCTCTCCTTTCTACGAGAACTACGGTGCTGATGCCATTCTCTGCGGTGCAGAACCAATCTATGTACCGCTTCATACGCCGGATTTCTCTTTTGACGAGAAGGAGCTTGAAAAAGCTTTCGCACAGGGAGCCAAAGCACTGATCCTCTGTAACCCTTCAAACCCAAGCGGCAAAGTCTTTACCCGAGAAGAGCTTTTAACCATCGCTACTCTTGTTGAAAAATACAATGCCTTTGTAATTACCGATGAGGTTTATGAGCACATTATCTTTGAGCCTTACCAGCATACCTACTTTGCCTCTTTAGATGGAATGAGAGAGAGAACCATTATGTGCAACTCCCTCTCTAAAACCTACTCCATTACAGGCTGGAGATTAGGTTATGTTGCAGCGCCTCCTGAGGTTATGGACAGAATCCGCAAGGTACATGACTTTTTAACTGTTGGTGCAGCAGCCCCTCTGCAGAAGGCTATTATTCAGGGACTGAAACTCCCTGATTCCTACTATCAGGATGTAAGAGCGCTCTTTACCCACAGAAAGAATCTTTTCTGTGGTGGACTAAAAAAACTTAATCTTAATTTCTATGAGCCTCAGGGAACCTATTTTGTTCTGGTGGATATCAGCTCCTTTGGCTATCATGATGACTATGAATTCTGCCTTGATCTGGCAAACAAGATTAAAGTTGGAGCAGTACCAGGATCTTCTTTCTTCAAGGAAAAGGAAAACCGCTATATAAGACTGCACTTTGCCAAATCCGATGAGGTCTTAAACAGTGCACTGAAGAATCTTGAGAACATATTTGCACTGAAAAAATAGTTCAGGATTATAACCTGTTAGCATTTTGTTTTATACAAGTTTTCACATACCTCGTTCAGAACTCCTTATTTTTCAATAAATAAGGAGTTTTTTTTTAACTTTCCTTTTCTATATAAAAAATAGTTATAACTGATAATAAAAATATAGTATTAGACAGATTTTTTCCTTTCTATAAAATCATAGCCATAAGATAACAGTATGAATTACTGAATAAATAAAGAGTTTATTCAGAAGTTATAACCACATAAAGAATAATAATAGATAGTTATATTCAGTTATAGCTATTAACTGTAAGGTTAGAAACATGTACGAGATTTTATGGCATGGACGAGGCGGACAGGGGGCTTTTACAGCAGCAAAACTGCTATCTGCAGCCTGGACCTTCAAGGACGAGGAAAACAAGGCCTTAGCCTTTCCATCCTTCGGTCCGGAAAGACGAGGTGCTCCGGTCAGAGCCTTTTCAAGACTGGGAACCGGCTCAATAGGTGACCGTTCTCAGATCCGAAAGGCAGACTACGTTGTATTCCTTGATGACACTCTCTTTGATGAGCATGCCTATGAGGAGCTAAAGGATGGCGGAAAAATCATTCTGTGCACAGCAAACACAGTAGAGGATGACCGAATTATCTGCATTGACGGTCAGAAAATTGCGCTTGAACTCCTAAAAAGGCCAATCACCAACACTGTGGTCCTTGGTGCATTATTGAGAGTATTTAATGCCATAAAGCTAGAAGATCTCGAGCCTGCAGTAAACAAACTCATGTCACCTAAAATCGCCCCTTTAAACCTTGAGGCGATTAAAAAGGCTTATGAGGAGGTTGTCTAAATGCTCCGTGACGTAAATGCAAAGGAGTTTACCTCCCTAAAAAATATACCATTTGCTCCGGCCTACAAGCACACACTGGTTAGTATTAACAGCGGATTCAGGACAGAAAAACCAGTATGTGACAGAGAAAAATGCAACGGCTGCTTCCTCTGCTACCTGTACTGCCCTGATGGCGTAATCAGGAAGGAAGGAGAGAGCGTAAGCATAGATTACGACTACTGCAAGGGCTGCGGAATCTGTCAGAAGATCTGCCGCAAGAACGCAATACATATGGAGAAGGAAAAATAATGACCAAGGAGTTTCTCTCAGGTAATGAAGCATTTGCTTATGGAGTAAAGCTCTCAAAGCCTCATGTTATCTCTGCCTATCCAATTACACCGCAGACTACGGTGGTTGAGAAACTTGCAACCCTGGTGGAGCGCGGCGAACTGAAAGCGGATTTCATCCATGTTGAGTCAGAGCATTCAGCCCTGTCTGCCGCCATCGGCGCAAGTGCTGTAGGAGCAAGAACCTTTACAGCAACTTCCTCACAGGGTCTGCTGTATATGGCTGAATGCCTTCCTTATGCAGCCGGCGGAAGATTTCCGATTGTCATGATGAATGCCAATCGCTCAACTGCCCTGCCATGGAATATTTACGGGGATCAGAGAGATTCTCTGACACTCTTGGATTCAGGCTGGATTCAGTCCTATGCCAAGGATGCCCAGGAAGCTTTGGATCTGGCTCTAATGAGTTTTTATATTGCAGAGGATAAAAGGGTTGCAACCCCTGTAATGGTAAACCTTGATGGCTTTACTCTGACTCATACCTATGAGGCTGTTGAAGTTCCATCAGATGAACAGGCGGAGGGATTTCTTCCAGATTATGAAACAGATAACAAGCTCTCACTTGAAGAACCAAAGAACATGGCCTTCACTGCAGGACCAGACACCAATACAGAGTTTAAGTATAAGGAACATCTGGGCGTACTTGCAGCAGGAGATGTCATTACTGAGTGTGAAAGACGTTTTGAGCAGTTCTTCAAACGACAGTACACCGGACTTATTGAAGAGTACCGTACAGAGGACTCTGAATACATAGTTGTCACCCTGGGAACACTTTACAAGAGTGTCTGCGAATGTGTGGATAAGCTAAGAGCACAGGGACAGAAGGTCGGTTGTCTGAGACTGAGATATTTAAGACCATTCCCTCACGTACAGCTGACTGCTGCTCTAAAGGGAGCAAAGGCAGCAGGAGTTTTAGAGAAGGATATCTCCTTTGGCAATGAGGGCACAGTTTATACCAATGTCTGCTCCTCACTGCAGCATCAGGGACTAAGCCTTCCATGCTCAAACTATATTGCAGGTCTTGGCGGTCGAGATGTACCGCTAAGTGATATCGAGGAGATCTTCGGTGATCTTAAAAAAGAACAGTCAGGTGTCCGTTTTGTAGGACTTGAGGAATAACCATGAGCGTAAATGTAAATACTCTAAGAGAGGATGAATTCTTCTTCGGCCACAAGGCCTGTGCCGGCTGCGGTGGTGCGCTGGCAGTAAGAATCGCGCTCAAGGTTATAGGACCAAACGCCATTGCGACGATTCCTGCAGGCTGTATGTCAGCTGTAGGCTTTAACTTTCCGCAGCTGTGCTTTAAGAACAATGCCATCATTTCCACCTTTGCAGGAACAGCTTCAATGATGACTGGAATTGAGGCTGGACTTAAGGCCCTTGGCAAGAAGGATTACAAGGTGGTTGGGTTTGCTGGTGACGGCGGTACTGCAGATATCGGTATTCAGGCACTGTCTGGTGCCATCGACCGTAACGATGATGTGCTTTACATCTGCTATGACAATGAAGCTTATATGAATACAGGTATTCAGAAAAGCTCACTGACTCCTTTCGGTGCCAGAACAACAACTACACCGGCAGGAAGAAATATTAAAGGAAATCAGAAGGTTAAGAAAAATATGTTTGAGATTGTGGCAGCACACGGCATCAGCTACTGCGCCACTGCAAGCATCGGCTACCTTCAGGATTTTATGAACAAGGTGGAAAAGGCAGCTTCGATTAAAGGAACAACCTACATTCATGTACTGGCTCCATGTCCTACCGGCTGGGGAATCAGAACCGACGAGTGTGTAGAAGTTGCCAAGGAAGTGGTGGACTGCGGTCTGTGGTATCTGGCCGAATATGAAAACGGTACCTACAGACTGAACAGAAGGCCACGCGAATTTACAGATGTTGCTCATTATATCAAGCGTCAGGAACGCTTCCGTCACTTAAGCGACACTGAGATTAAAGAGATTATCTTCCAGAGAGATGCTAAATGGCAGCTTCTGGATAAACAGTACTTTTCAAAAAATTAACGATTAAACAAGAGGATACTAAAAATGCCTATTAACGATAGCAAATACTGGAACGAGGCTCTGGAAACCATTTCACGTCAGGATCTCGAGAAACAGCAGTTAATCGATCTCAAGAAGATCGTCAAATACGCCTACGAGAACTCTCCTTACTACAAGAGAGCTTTCGACAAGGCAGGTGTTAAACCAGAGGATATCGTAACCTTAAAGGATATCGAGAAGTTCCCATTCATGGACAAAAAGACCCAGCGCGATACTCAGGGCAAAGGCTCATTCCTGGGTGAGCTGTGTGCCGTACCAGAGAATGATGTGGTCTTTATCTCAACATCTTCAGGTTCAACCGGTGTGCCAACCATCTCTCCTTTCACCCAGAAGGATTTTGATGAATTTCAGGAAACCGAGGCCCGCTGGTTCTGGCAGGTGGGTGTAAGACCAAATGATCGCTATGTACATGCTCTGAATTTCTCTCTATATGTAGGCGGTCCTGATGTTATCGGTGCCCAGAAAACCGGAGCCCTGTGCATCTGGGGCGGTACCCTGCCTTCAGAGAGACTGCTTTGGGTGCTGCAGAACTATAAGCCAACCGTAATCTGGACCTCTCCTTCATATGCTTGGCAGTTAGGTGAGAAAGCCTTAAAGAACGGTATTGATCCTAAGAAGGATTTAAACATCAAGAAGATTATTGTCGCAGGTGAGCTTGGCGGTTCAATCAATGAAACCCGCAAGGCAATCGAGGAGCTTTGGGGGGCTGAGGTTTACGACTTCTATGGTCTGTCCGATATTTTCGGAGCCTGTGCTGCAATGTGTGAGTACAAGGACGGTCTGCACATCGCTGAGAATCATATTCTGGTGGAAACAGTTGATCCTCAGACAGGTGAAGTACTGCCTCCAGGTTCAAAGGGTGAGTTCGTATTCACCACACTGCGCAAGCATGCTCGTCCTCTAATACGCTTCAGAACAGGTGATATCGGCTGGATTGATACCTCTGTCTGCAAGTGCGGCAGAACTCATGGACGAATCCATGTTCTAGGACGTAAGGACGATATGTTCATCGTGAGTGCCGTTAACGTCTTCCCTTCAGATGTTGAGGCAGGAATCAGAAGTATTCCTGGTCTTACCGGTGAATACCGAATCAGAATCTATGATCAGGATTACACCTGCAAGTACGCTGTTGAGGTGGAGAAGAAGGCCGAGAACGATCAGGACGATGCTGAGGTAATCAGTACTGTGGCCAACACTCTTAAAGCCAGAATCGGTGTAAAACCAGCAAGCGTAGTGGTTCACAAGGATGGTGGTCTGAATACCCGTTCTGAACATAAATCAAAGCGTGTTATCGACGAGCGTGAACATAAGCTGGCTTCATAATTGAGTTCAGTAATTCCGGGCATCAGCCACTATCTGATGCCCTTTATGGAGATTAAATTCACCAAAATAGTGAAAATTCACAATATTAAGCGCAAATTACCTTGATAATAAGTTTTTTTTCAAAAAGTACTTTATTTATTTTTTTGGCTGTTGTATAAATAAAGGAACAAAGGGAATATTTTACTATGACAAATTTACATTTACATAGCACATTAAAGAGCACAGATTCAAATCTGCGTGCCTCTACCTTTGTTTTCTCTTCAAAGAACCTATCTTTATACTGTTGTTGCTGTTGTTGTTAATAAATACAGCTAATACAGGCAGATACCTTATTTAATCAAGTTACGTCAAAGCAGAAAGCTTTGATTACTTCAAAAAAAAATCAACACAGAAAGTGGGATTGAAAAATGACAGCTTATCAGGGCAGCGTTACAGCCAGAATTTGCGCATGGGCAAGAGCTTACTATTCAAAAAGTGAAAATCATCCTAGTTTTAATGATTATCTTGCAGAGAAAATCATTGAGGATGACAGAAGATTACTTCTGAATCTGATTCTAAAAAAACGCAGGCAGCAGCAGGGAGTTTTCAAAAAGCAGGTAATTGATCTGATCCTTCCGATTCCTGTTTCTAGAAGTATCTTTGCTGAGCGCGAATTTCTTGAATTTAAAAAGATAAATCCAAATGCCCAGTATCTGATTCTAGGCGCAGGTCTTGATACCTTTGCCTGGAGATCCGACTCTGAGAAGGTCAGTTTCTTCGAGGTTGACCACCCATTCTTTCAGACCATCAAAAAACAGAGAATCAACACCCTGAAACTTGGTAACAGAGCCGTATTTGTTCCTGTTGATTTCAAAACTGATTCTCTTGAACAGAAACTTCTTGAAGCCGGTTTTGACAAGAGCAGACCAACCTTTGTAACCATAATGGGTGTGTCCTACTACCTTAACTTTGAAACCTTCCTATCCACCATGAGAGATATCCTAAAGCTCTCTGACAGACTGACTGTACTCTTTGATTTTTATGAAGAGAAAAACATCTCTGATGCAGACAGCCGCTTTGAGGAACTGAGAAATCTCACAAGTCTGCTTGGAGAACCAATGAGTGATGGCTACAAGGCTAACAATGTAATAAGCGCACTTGAAGGACTGGGATTTGAAGTTGAGCACAAAACTCCGCAGGAGATTAAGGAGAAGTTTATTACTGGCCATATTCAGAATCTTAAGGGATACAGCAACATTCACTTTATAAAAGCATCAAAGAACTAACAAACAGAGAAACAAGGAAATTAACCATGAAACACTATTCACATATTGAAACCTCATTTATTCACGGCGGCATCAGTACAGACGAATATACCGGAGCGGTGAATGTTCCAATCTACCAGACTTCAACCTATGCACAGAAAAACATAGGAACTGATGTTAAGTGGGAATACTCCAGAACCGGTAATCCAACCCGTGCAGCCTTAGAGAGTCTTATAGCAGAACTTGAAGGCGGAGATGCAGGCTTTGCCTTCGGATCAGGTATGGCAGCCCTTACAGCCGTAATCTCCCTTTTTAAGAGCGGAGATAAAATCCTGATTTCATCCAATGTATACGGTGGCACCTACAGAGTTTTAGACAAAATCTTCTCTAACTTCGGAATCACCTATCAGATAACCGATACCACTGACTTAAAGGCTTTTGAGGAGGCTATCACTCCAGAGGTTAAGGCTGTGATTATAGAAACTCCTGCCAACCCTCTACTAACCATTACTGATTTGCAGGCTATTGCTCAGATTGCCCACCGACACTCTCTCAAGGCTATTGCCGACAACACCTTTATGACTCCTTATCTGCAAAGACCTTTAGAACACGGCTTTGATATCGTAGTGCACAGTGCAACCAAGTACATAGGCGGACATTCTGATGTGGTTGCAGGTCTGGTGGTAACCAAAGAGCCTGAAGATTCACAGAAAATTGCCTTTATTCAGAATGCTACCGGCGGTGTTGCAGGACCATTTGACTCTTTCCTGATGATCCGCGGTATCAAGACACTGGCGGTACGTATGGACCGCCATGCACAGAATGCTCAGGATATTGCCGAGTATCTGCAGCTGCACAATGGAGTAAAAACAGTTTACTACCCAGGTCTTGCAGGCTTTAAGGGACACGAGATCCACAAAAAGCAGGCTAAAAACGGCGGAGCCATGATTTCCTTTGAGCTGACAGAGGAGTATGACATTAAAAAGTTCTTCCCAAGGCTGAAGCTCATCACCCTTGCCGAAAGCCTTGGCGGTGTTGAGTCATTAGTATGCCATCCAGCCTCAATGACACACGCCTCAATTCCAAGAGAGCTTAGACTCAAGCTTGGCATTACCGATAATCTCATCAGACTTTCAGTAGGTATTGAGAACGCCTCTGATCTGATCTCTGATTTGAAACAGGCCATAGACAGCAGCAGAATTTAGGGAGGGAAAAATGTTTTATTACAATTCAATCAAAGATCTTATCGGCAATACTCCACTGGTTAAGCTTAATGAAGTAGTAGACAGTGACAGTGTAAATCTTTTTGCAAAGCTTGAACTGTTCAATCCTGGCGGCTCAGTCAAGGATCGTACCGGTACCTACATGATTGAGGAGATGGAAAGACAGAATCTGCTAAAAAAGGGAGGCACCATCATTGAAGCAACAGCCGGCAACACCGGACTAGGTATAGCCATGGCAGCGCTGAACAAAGGCTACAGAATTATCTTTGTGGTACCTGAAAAGTTCTCCGAGGAAAAACAGATTCTGATGAAAGCACTGGGTGCTGAGATTATAAGTTCCCCTCGTGAGGAAGGTATGCTTGGAGCAGGTAGAAGAGCCGAGGCATTAAGAGCTGAAATTCCGGATTCCGTAACTTTAAATCAGTTTGGCAATATGGCTAATCCAAGGGCTCACTATGAGACCACAGGACCTGAAATCTATAGGGCTTTAGATGGTCAGATCGATTATGTGGTAGCAGGAGCAGGCTCTGGTGGAACCTACAGCGGCGTTCTGAAATATTTAAAGGAACAGAATCCTAACATAAAGGGAATTCTTGCAGATCCATATGGTTCCACCATGGGTGGTGGAGATCACCATGACTACAACATTGAAGGAATCGGCAATGATTTCATCGCTGACACCATGGATATAAAACTTGTGGATGATGTCATCAAAATCTCCGATGATGATGCCTTTGAAGCCTCAAGACTTCTGGCAAGAAAGGAAGGAATATTTGCAGGTTCATCCTCAGGAGCAGCTCTAAGCGCCTCTCTAAAGCTCATAAAGAAAGGTGTAAAGGGAAATATTGTTACCATTTTCCCTGATCGCGGCGACAGATATTTCTCCAAGAAATTATATGGTTAGCATTTAATTTTCTTGTTCATGGTTTGGCTGGAAATGTCATGAAAAGGATGTTCTTTCCATGATTAAAGTTTCCAGCCTTTTTTTTGTGGATTTCTATGATATTAGCTGTTTAAGCCATACTTCACGCTGCACTTCTTCATGCAGAACCAGGTTAGAAGCAAGGAACTTATTTCAGCCACCACAATAGCCAGCCAGATACCGTTGGCACCAATCAGTATAGGCAGCACGATAATCGCACCGATTTCAAAGATAAAGGTTCTGAAAATTGATATCACAGCAGATACCATACCGTTGTTTAATGCAGTAAAGAAAGCAGACCCGAAAATGGCGATACCGCTGAACAGAAAGGATACCGCATACAGCTTTAAGGCATGTGATGTCAGGTAGCAAAGCTCCTCATCATAGCCCACAAAAATCTGAGCCAGAAGATCAGAGAAAACTTCTGATACCAGAACAATAACCGCCCCTCCGATTAGAACCAGCTTTAAAGCTCTTATAAGAATCTTCTTAAGCATCACCTTTCTACGGGCTCCGAAGTTATAACTGAAGATCGGAGCACTGCCGGTGGCAAAGCCGTAGAAAGCAGCGGTAAACAGAAAGCTTAGGTACATGATGACGCCGAATGCAGCCACTCCGTTATCACCATAGGCTTTGATAAGCTGGAAGTTATAAACGATAGTAACTACACTTACCGTTATATTGGTAATCATCTCTGACATTCCGTTAAAACAGGAACGGGTTAAAACCTTAAAATCAAACTCCGGATTCTTTGACAGAGACAGTAGAGAATCGTTCTTCCCTGAAAAATAAATCAGAGCCACTGTGACACTTATAACCTGAGATAGTACAGTGGCAATAGCAGCCCCCTTGAGTCCCATTTCGAAGACAATAATAAACAGCGGATCCAGAACTATATTGAGCATTCCGCCTAAAAGCGTGATACAGAAACCAAGCTTTGGCTTTTCTGCTGTTACAAAGAACCCCTGTAGTGTAAATGACAGGATAAAGAATGGTGTAGACAGAAACAGGTAGTCTGCATAAAGGGTTGCATAGTAAAGAAGCTCGCCCTGAGCTCCAAGCATTCTGGACAGGTCCTCTGAAAAGCAGAAACAGACAATTCCGAAGATAGAACCTATACCCAGCATGGAATAGATAAACATGGAGAAATAGGAGTTGGCCTTTTTCCGATCACCTTCTCCAAGACAGATTCCAACCAGGGCATTTCCACCGGATCCAATCATAAGACCAATTGCTGCGGCAATAGGAAACAGAGGATATATAAGATTAACCGCAGCAAAAGGAACCTTTCCCACAAAGTTGGAAACAAAGAAGCCGTCCACCATGGTGTAAATGGAAGTAAATACCATCATGGCAACTGCCGGGAACGTAAAGACTATAAGTTTGTGACAATCAAAGTTATCAGATAAACGTATTCGCATAGAAAGCTCTCTTGAGCTCTCAAAAAGAACTTATTGCAGTCCCGTATATACGCTGTGACGAAGTGACAAAACACCTAGAGCAGCCTAACGACAACTCTGACAGGATGAAAATCCGCGGAGGTTTTATCTGAGAAATTTTTTGAGTTTATAGAGTGACAGTTAATGCACTTTATAATCGGACTTAATGAGTTCTTTTTGAAAACTTCTTGTTTTGAAAAAAATTTCTAACCTACTTATAAGGCTAGCTACCGAATTAGTACTTATCAAAATTAATCAGCAAGGAAGATGAAGACTTTCTCACGTTCATAATTTTGAGGATGAAAAAGATCACAGAGTAAAGATTTTTGCTTGGAAAAAAATTAAACATCTCCTTGTTGATTAATGTCAGGCAGATTTTTTTTATCTTTTCCGTCTGTTCTAAGGAGAACGAACTGTTAAGAGTAACAGAAATTTTGAACTGTTTCTCATAATAAATTAATTTTTTCTTTATATATCGCTTTGATTATAAAGATAATTACTTATTTAAAGATTAGATTAATCCAATTTAAGCCGAAATTAGTGATCACCATACTACATTTATTCAAATCGTAACCTAAACTTAAAAGCAGACACTTGTTATGGAGGGTGTATGGCTAAAAAACCAAAGATTATTGGCAGCAACGATATTATGTTATCTCTATGCCAGAGTGTTGCTTCTGTTTTAACTTCAGCAACTGGTAAAAAAACAGCTTTCGTGCCACTGATTCAGAAGATTTCAAAAACAGTTCTGACTCCAGATATCGGTACCTTTGTGATGTTTACCGGTTCCTTCTCAGGTATGGTGGTAATTAATTTCCCAAAGGAAACCGCAATGGAGCTGTACAAGTCTTATCTTGGCAACATGGGTCTTCCTGAATCTGAAATGGCAAAGAACTATACTCAGGACGAGGTAAGCAACTCCCTTGGCGAATTAATGAACCAGATGATAGGTGATTTTACACGTCAGGTTAGTGATGAATTGCATATTAGGATCGACCAATCACAGCCAAAAATGTTAGTATTACCACGTGAAGTTCAGATTAACATTTCTGTTGACCTGGATAATCCAATTTTCGGTAAGGTAACCTTCAATACAGAATCAGGAAATGTATTCTATGTTGAACTTGCCATGGATGATACTACATTTACTGCTATTCGTGATTTTGAGACAAAAAACACTGAATCCCCAGATGATATTTTGGAGCAGTATAAAGTTTAACGAGATTTAGATATTTATACATGACAGATACTATCAAAAAAGCTGTCTTAGATTTTAGAAAAACCAAATTTGTAACCAGCGCACCAGATATTTCGAAGCTACCGGAGGATCTGGGCGCTGAAATTGCTATTATTGGTAGATCTAATTCAGGCAAATCCTCTTCAATCAACGCAATTTGCGATCAGAAAAATCTAGCCAAAACCAGTAGAACCCCAGGACGTACAAGACTTATCAACCTGTTCTCTGTAGCAGATAAGCGCTATCTTGTTGATCTTCCTGGATACGGCTATGCACAGGTTCCTGAAAACATGAAAAGACAGTGGCAGAAATCCATGACCGATTATCTGCAGCAGAGAAAATGTCTCTGCGGTCTTGTGGTGACCATGGATATCAGAACCCCGCTTAGAGATCATGACCGTATGATTATCGACTGGTCAATCGCCTCCAATCTGCCTGCCCTTATTCTTCTTACCAAGGCAGACAAGTTCGGCGTCAACAAGCGCAAGGAAATGGTCGGAGAAGTCAGAACCGCA
This sequence comes from uncultured Succinatimonas sp., assembly GCA_900317105.1. Classification (GTDB taxonomy): domain Bacteria; phylum Pseudomonadota; class Gammaproteobacteria; order Enterobacterales; family Succinivibrionaceae; genus Succinivibrio. Next base: position 21,388 of record ONFP01000013.1, read on the forward strand.
CTGTCAGAGTTTGGCGGAAACTTTAAGATCATTGCCTTCTCAGCCCTAAAGAAAATCGGTATTGATGAAACCAGAGAAGTATTAAGAAACTGGTTCGAGCTTACACATACAGACGAAGAATAATAGAACTATGAAAAAAGGAACCCTATATATCGTATCTGCCCCATCAGGAGCAGGTAAATCATCCCTGATTGCTTCAATTTTAAAGAGATTCAATCTTGATGACTCTCTGAGACTTTCTGTATCTCACACCACCCGTCAGCCACGACCTGGTGAGGTTGATCATGTAAGCTACCATTTTGTAACCAACGAGGAATTTGAAGCTCTGATTGCCCGTGGAGCCTTCTATGAGTATGCTCATGTGTTTGATCACTACTACGGCACCTCAAAAGAGATTGTTGAACAGTGGCTTAATGAAGGGAAGGATGTGCTGTTGGACATCGACTGGCAGGGAGCAAGACAGATCCGTGAGCAGACACCTGATGCAAAGGGAATCTTCATTGTGCCTCCTTCACTAGAAGAGCTTAACCGCAGACTGGTAACCCGTGCTACTGATGCTCCTGAGGTTATTGAAAAGAGAATGAACAAGGCTATGGGTGAAATTTCTCATTATGATGAGTACGACTATGTCATCGTTAATGATGATTTCGAAGAGAGCGTTCTCAACATGAGATCAATTATTCTGGCCAACAGATCAAAGCTGGATAAGAAGAAAGAAGAAATATCAGAACTTTTTGATCTGAACAAAAACTAATTTGATTGAATTGGGATTTTTTAGTGTATAATGGCACCTGCTTTGTCACTGGTAAAAGCAGGTCTTGTCTTCTAAGCTCCAAAAAACTAAGAAAAAGATCTCAATAACATATTGAGACCGAGTTTTTTTTCACTTTAAAAGACATAGTTATGCTGTTTCTTCAGTTTTTATTTTTGTCTTTACCAGAGATCATTAATCATCACCTGCACAGTGCAGAAATGAGAATTAACGATCACTAAGCAGCATAAGCCTGTCTAATATATTGTATTAGGCGGTTTATCGGTATAGAATTTCGATATGAGATATTTAAGGAACTTCATAAAGGAAGTTCTGCAATCTGTCTTCATATGAAAAAAAACAGTAAAGACAGATTTTAATCTTTTTAAAGGTACAGATTATGGCAAGAGTTACCGTTGAAGACGCTGTAAAGAAAGTTGGAAACCGTTTTGACCTGATTCTTCTTGCAGCTCGCCGTGCACGTCAGATTGCTTCAGGAAGCAATCCACTTGTAGAAGAAGATAAGGATAAGCCTACAGTTATAGCTCTACGTGAGATCGAAGAAGGCTTAATTACAAAAGAATTCTTAGACAAGCAGGATAGAAAAGACCACCTACGTGATTCTTCTATTCACCCAGCTGATAACGAATTTGCTCCAATTGATGGCGTAGAGATGTTTAGCTAATCGGAGCACTCTATGGGGGAAGATAAAAGCTTTATTCCTAAATGTGAAGGCATCTCTCCATTAGATCAAGCCTTATCTTCTCCTAACTTTCCTTATTATGAGCATCTGAGAGCACAGCTCTGCTCATACCTTCCTCAAAACCTCATTGATCAGATTGACCGCTGTTTCTTTGTTGCTGATTTTGCCCATAAAGATCAGAAACGAGCCTCAGGCGAACCTTATATCATCCACCCAATTGCAGTAGCCACTGTAATTGCACAGCTGCATCTGGATGCCGATTCAATTGAAGCTGCCCTGCTACATGATGTTGTTGAAGATACCATGGTCACCGAGCAGATGATTGAGGAAGAATTCGGTTCCACCGTGCGGGCACTGGTTCAAGGTGTAACCAAACTGGATAAACTTCGCTTCCAGGACTACAAGGAAGCACAGATGGAAAACTTTAGAAAAATGATTCTGGCCATGACCAAGGACATCAGAGTTATTCTTCTAAAGCTTGCAGACCGAACCCACAACATGAGAACTCTGGGTGCGCTAAGACCTGACAAACGCATTAGAATTGCAAAGGAAACACTGGATGTGTTTGTGCCTATTGCCAACCGTCTGGGTATCTCCGAGATTCGTCAGGAACTTGAAGAGCTCTGCATGGCCTCCATCTATCCAACCAGATACAGAGTACTTAAGGCAGCGGTTACCAGAGCCAGAAACAACCGTAAAGAGGTTGTTTCAAGTATGCTTACAGCCATCCGCAACCGTCTTAAGGAATCAAACATCGAAGCTCGAGTCTTAGGCAGAGAAAAACGCCTGTACTCCATCTACCGTAAAATGGTTCAGAAAGAACTGCAGTTCAGTGAAATCATGGACGTATACGGCTTTAGAATCATTCTGAAAGATGTTGATACCTGCTATCGTGTACTCGGTCAGATGCACAACCTCTTCAAGCCACGCCCAAACGGCTTTAAGGATTACATTGCCATTCCTAAACTAAATGGCTATCAGTCACTGCATACCTCACTTATAGGTCCTCACGGTGTACCTATTGAGGTTCAGATCAGAACTGAATTCATGGATCAGATGGCTGCACGAGGTGTCGCCGCTCATTGGGCCTATAAGGAGAACGGTTCAAAATCAGTATCTACCGCCTCCCAGAAGAATGCACAGGACTGGATTAAGAATCTGATTGATCTGCAGCAGAGTGCAGGATCATCTCTCGAGTTCGTGGAGGATGTAAAGACCGACCTGTTCCCAGATTCAATCTTTGTATTTACCCCTGACGGCACTATCTACAATCTTCCTAAGGGGGCTACCCCTGTTGATTTTGCATATGCGCTGCATACAGATATCGGTCATCACTGTATCGGGGCCCGTGTAAATCATCATGTATTCCCGCTTTCAAGAAGTCTGCAGTCAGGTCAGTCAGTTGAGATTATTACCTCCTCCCAAGCCTGCCCTAACGCTATATGGCTGTCTACTGTTGTAACCTCCAGAGCCCGCTCCTCAATCCGTCAGTACCTGAAGGGTCTTCGCTCACAGGAATGTCAGCTGATTGGACGCAGACTGCTGCAGAACGCTCTAAGACCTACCAGAATCGAGTCACTAAGCGAAGAGCAGATCAAGAGCATTATCGAGAATTTCAACGAACCGGATCTTGAGACACTGTTTACCGATATTGCCATGGGTAATATTCTTACCGTGGCTGTGGTCAAGTTCCTCGATCCTGACTCTCACAAGCATCATGAGCTGCCTGTAAAGGGTACCGGCGGTCTGCCATTTACCTATGCGCAGTGCTGTATGCCAATTCCAGGCGACAAGATTATTGCTCATATTGCCCAGGGTAGAGGTATCGTTATCCACAATATTAACTGTAAGAATATCCGTGAGAATGAAAGAGGCCCTGGCAAGACACTGAATGTAAGCTGGAATCTGCCTGTAACTGCCAATATGGAATTCAAGACCAGCCTCTTTATTGAACTTGAAAACAGACAGGGTATTCTTTCAGAGATTTCCAATGCCATTGATATTGCCGGCGCCAGAATCGAGAGTATTAATTCAGATCTTAAGGATGAAAAGACCTTTATCATCAATCTAATCATCACAGTTCGTGACAGACAGCATCTTGCAGCTGTTCTGAGAAGAGTTAAAGCTGTTCCAAATGTGATCACTATCTATCGCAGACGATAGGATCATTTTATATCACCTCGAATTTAGCTATATTTTATTAATAGATATGAATATTTAGCAGCTCGAGGCTCGATATGAAAAGAATCAAAGATGCCTTCATCAACACAGAAACCCTCAAAAAGGACCGTGAAGTACTTGAGAAATTCTACCTGTCCAATGTGGAAAATCTTTCTTTTACCAATCCTGAAGGTTTTGAAGTAACAGCATCCAGACTGATTGTTGAGAATCCTGTTGAAAGTCTGGTGATTATTCCTGGCCGAGGAGAGATTGCCCACAAGTTCTGCGAGCTGTTTTATTCCCTATCCAAGCTGAAGGTTGCTGCAGTGGTTATCTTTGCCAGAGGTCAGGGCAACTCAACACGAGTTCTTGCGGACCGACAGAAATACCATATTGAGCATTTTGAGGATTACGCCAAGGATGTAACCTTTGTACTGGACAAGCTTAATATCAGAGATTACAACCTTCTGGCCTTCTCCCTTGGTGGTCTGATTTCTCTGGATATTCTGAAGAATCAGGAAAACAAACCAAAGAGAATGTCCCTGATAGCTCCATATATCTGGCCTTATTTCAATATGTCCAAGGCCAATCTGTATTTCTTTATCTCCATGATGGATTCTCTGCCATTCACCAGAAATATGTACACTCCACATGGCTCAGAATACAAGAGACTGGAGTTTGAAGGCAATCATCATTCTCATGATCCCGAGCGCTTCAACTACTACCACGATTACTTCGTAAAGCATCCGGTATACACCATCGGTGGACCAACCTTCCACTTTGTTAAGGAAGCCATGAAGAAACAGCTGGAGCTGTTTAAAGACAAGTTTGAATTTACTATTCCTGTCCTCTGCCAGAGTGCAGGCGATGACAAGGTGGTCTCAACTAAAGAAGCCCAGAGATTCTTTGAGAAACACGCCAATGATCCTGTACCACCTAAATTTGAAGTAATTGAGAATGCTTATCACGATATTATTAACGAAAGTGACGAATTTAGGATAAAATCTTTAACCAAAGCTTTAGATTTTTTATTCAAAAATTAGGAACTATATATAATGTCAGATAATGCAGAGAATCCTGCAATCAATGACGAGAATAAAATTCCCGTTAATATCATTACAGGTTTTTTAGGAAGCGGTAAGACAACTTTATTAAATCACTGGGTAAATTCAGAAGACTTCAAAGATACTCTGGTTCTAATCAATGAATTCGGAGATGTCGGTCTTGATCATGAGCTGGTTGAATCTGTTGATTCCTCAGTTGTTCTGCTACAGTCAGGCTGTATCTGCTGCTCACTTCAGGGCGCACTTGTAGACTCTCTTGCCACCAACTACATCAAAGCTCAGCGAGGAGAAATTCCTAAATTCAAACGAGTAATCATCGAGACCACCGGTCTAGCTGATCCATCTGGAGTTATCGGAACTCTAAACGGAGACGACTTCCTCTTAGACCATTACTATCACGATGGTACCGTTACCGTTCTTGACGGTATGTTTGTCCGTGATCAGTTAAAAAAGCAGTACGAGGCAGTTAAACAGATTGCTCTTGCTGATATTGTCATTGTAAGCAAGACTGATCTAATCGAATCAGACGAGCTTGATGCCATCTATGAGATTACTGCCAAGATTAATCCTGCAGCCAAGGTATTCCCTGCTGTTAAAGGTAATATTTCTCCTAAGATCCTATTTGATATCGGACCTTATAAGAATGCGGATCAGGCATTTGACAAAAAGGTTACCTCCTGGCTGAACTTCAAGTCACCAAATCTGGCCTCCTCAATCAGACCTGCAACTGTAAACTCTACTATTGGTGTATCTAAGCCAAAGATTATCGCTCATTCAGATATTGATTCCTTCTGTATGGAATTTGATGAGCCAATCGAAGCACTGGCCCTGCTTTCAGGCATCAGCACTGTTCAGGAACAGTATGGTGACTCCATCTTAAGAATTAAGGGCATCATTGATCTTAAGGACCAGGAGAAACCAATTGTGATCCATGGTGTTCAGGGCAATCTGTACCCTCTCTCAGAGCTTCACAGCTGGCCTAATGGAGAAAGACGCTCACAGCTTGTATTTATCTGCAGAGCAAGCGTAATGGAGCAGATTGAACATATGTTCAAGCAGATTATGGAGAATCCCGATTCTGCTGCAATTTCCTATTATCAGCAGATGATAGACGGGATTGAAAGAGCAGATGACTATTAGTGGTTCGTTTTTACACTAACAATCTGCTTTAAGGCCTGGTTAATCCAGGCCTTGTTGATCTTTTTAAGTCTTTAAGACACTCATAAAAAAAATCTCCCACATGTGGGAGACTTTCCTTTGAAGAGTAATTATTACTGCTTCTGAACCTTGGTGGTATCGCCAGTAACAACAACCTCTACACGACGGTCAGCTGCTAAGCAGTCGATAAGTGCCTTGCGGCCCTGTACTGAGTTGCACTTGTCACCAGTTACAGGATTTGACTTACCACGACCCTCTGATGCCTTCAGAGTGGTTACGCCGTTGTTCTGTAATTCAGCAGCAACTGCGTCAGCACGCTTCTGAGATAGCTTATTGTTGTAAGCGTCTGAACCGATACGGTCGGTGTAACCGTAAACTTCGAACTCGGTGTTCTGTAGGTTGCTTGAAGAATTTACAACCTCAGCAACAGCCTGCTTGCCTTCAGCTGATAGGTTTGAACCATCGAATGGGAATAGGATACCAGCGTCTAAGGTGTGGTTCTCAGTTACACGAACAGTCTTCTGAGCTGGAGCTACAGGAGCAGGAGCAGCCTTCTTAGCACCGAAGGTGTACTGTACGCCAACGTAGAACATACCATTATCAATACGAGCGCCATCACGCTTCATGTTTCTGTAGAAGAAATCATAACCGCCACGGATAGCAAGATTGTCGTTTAATGCATACTGAGCACCAATACCTGCTACAAATCCTAGCTTGTGGTGAGTCTCACCGAAAACTGATGACCAGTTAGCAGTAGGACCAACCTTGAAGAAAACATCTGAACCGGTGTTGTCTAGAGGATAAGCGAATCTGCCGTAAACTTCAGCGATATTGCTGTGGTAACCAGATCTGTTATCATCAGCGGAAATGTGCTGTCTTCCAGTGTAATCATAGCCAGCACCTAAACCGAACCAGTTGGTGAAGTTGTATTCACCGTTTAGCTTTAAGCCGAAGCCTTCCTTCTCGAAGTCAGCACCATCGAAGTTGTGGTCAAAACCACGAACATAGCCAGCAGCACCACCAACACTGAAAGTATCACTAACAGCAGCGTTTGCTGCGAAAGAAGCAGTTGCACAAGCAACAGCTAAAGCTAATAACTTAGTCTTCATAATATATTTCCTTTTTTAAAAAGTAATTCTTTGGGAGGTAATTTGACATACTAAACTTAGATGAAGATTAGATGATCTACCTCACATTAAATTCGGAAAAATTTTAACACTTTTATTGATTAATAGAATAACAGAATGTTATTTTTTTTCATTAACATACAGTTGTATAAAAAAAGTACGTGAAAATTAAGTAGATAGTGAATAATTCAGGAATAAAGAGTGAAAAAAGGAAAGACTACTTTTTGGGCAATAAAAAACCCAGCCGAAGCTGAGTTTTTAAAATAAACTTTTGCAAAAGTCCATCAGAAACAAGATTATTTAATCTTGCCTTCCTTGTATAAAACATGCTGACGAACAACTGGATCATACTTCATCATTTCCATCTTACCTGGGGTGGTACGACGGTTCTTGTCAGTAGTATAAAAGTGACCAGTACCTGCAGTTGAATTTAAACGGATCTTCTCACGACCGCCTTTTTTAGCCATTTTTGACTCCTTTAAACTCTAACGCCGTTTGCACGCATATCAGCAAGAACAGAATCAATACCGCACTTGTCAATAATACGCATAGCCTTAGTGGTGACACGCAGTCTTACGAAGCGGCCTTCACTCTCAACCCAGAAACGGTGATACTTTAAGTTAGGTAGAAAACGACGCTTAGCCGCATTCTTTGCGTGGGAACGGTGGTTACCCACTGCTGGGCGCTTGCCCGTAACTTGGCAAACTCTGGACATGTTAGTTCACACTCCAAAAAAATAAAAAAATCAATCAAACAATCAGCTAGAAGCTGAATTAGATTAATAGGTCAAAACAAAAGTTCACGTATTCTAACACAAAAGAAGACTATATCTCAAAAATTTTTAATTTTTAAGACAACTTTAATTATGAATACGCACTTTAATCGAGGAGATTAATCCTCTAAGGTTTCGTGGTAATTGCGTATTATATAATATTAATACAACACAGATCAATCATGAAAATTAATAGCAATTATATTGGATTAATATGTTTTATAATCTGAGAGTTAGAAGAAAAAAAATTAATAATAAGGAGATGCTTAAAATGGGAACCCAGGTAAAAGATCGCAAGATTATTCTCGGAGTTACAGGTGGAATCGCTGCATATAAAGCATGTATCCTTTGCCGTCTTTTAGTTAAAAACGGCGCCCAGGTATTCGTGGTGATGACACCTGCCGCCGCAAAACTTGTCGGCAAGGAAACCTTTGAGGCACTGTCAGGTCATCCGGTTTCAATTGAAATCTTTGACAGAACAGAAGATATCTCTCATATTGCCCTGGCAACCAACGCCGATATGGTGATTATCGCACCTGCAACCGCAAATACCATTGCCAAGATTGCAGCAGGTATGGCAGACAATATGCTTACTGCCGTCACCCTTGCCGCTACATGTCCAGTAGCCGTTGCGCCTGCAATGAACACAAATATGTACAACAATCCTGCCACACAGGAAAACCTTCAGACTCTAATAAGACGTGGAATTTATGTAATCTCCCCTGCTGAGGGAGAACTTGCCTGCGGTGTAAGCGGCACCGGAAGAATGAAAGAGCCAGAGGATCTGTTTGAGGATATCTGTGCAATTCTTTCCAACAGACTAGAGAACAAGACTGTTCAGGGCCAGCTTGAGAATCATCAGGGCAGACTACCTTCCCCTGTTAAGCCATTAGAGCTAACCCAGACCAGACTTCTTCCAAAAGCCTTTGGTGCAGGTTATAAGGTTGTAATAACTGCAGGACCTACTGTTGAAGATCTTGATCCTGTACGTTTCATCTCCAACAACTCATCAGGAAAAATGGGCTATGCTATCGCTCAGGCTGCTGCTGCCCTCGGTGCCGAGGTAACTCTGATCTCAGGTCCTGTAAACCTTGATGCTCCTAAGGGAGTTCGCAGGATTGATGTTAAGAGTGCAGCCCAGATGCTGCATGCCGTTGAGGATTACATTAAATCAGCTGATATCTTCATCGGCTGTGCCGCTGTTGCTGATTTCAGAGCAGAGACAATCTCTCCTGTTAAAATCAAGAAATCAGAGGATGCTGATACTCTGACCATCAAACTGGTTAAGAATCCTGATATTGTTGCAACTGTCGGTAAACTTGAAACCAACAGACCATTTACTGTAGGATTTGCAGCCGAAACCAATAATCTTCATGATTTTGCCCGTGCAAAACTAGAAAAGAAGCATCTTGATATGATTGTTCTCAATGATGTTTCCAATAAGGCTATTGGATTTAACAGCGATGATAATGAAGTTACTGTATTTGATAAGGACGGACAGGTTGCTCACTTTGATAAACAGCCTAAACCTGTTATCGCACAGTATCTGATGGAATTAATCTTTAAATCAGCAAAAAAGAAAAACAGTTAATGCTAAATATAAAAGTTAAGATTCTAGATAAAAGGTTAGGAAAGGATTTCCCTCTTCCAGGTTATGAAACTCCAATGTCTGCCGGCATGGATTTAAGAGCTATGGAAAAGGAGGATTTCATCCTGAATCCAGGAGAGGTGAGACTTGTCAGCAGCGGAATTGCTATGCATATTGCAGACAAGAACGTTACTGCGCTTATCGTTCCTCGTTCAGGTCTTGGCTACAAGCATGGAATCGTACTTTCAAATCTTACCGGAGTAATTGATGCAGACTATCAGGGACCTCTGATGATGCCTCTGTGGAATCACTCTGACAAGCCATTTAAGATCTGTGTAGGCGACAGAGTTGCTCAGATGCTTTTCGTGCCTGTACTACACGCCAACTTCGAAGTTACCGAGGAGTTTGAAGAAACCTCCGAACGTGGTGAAGAAGGCTTTGGCTCAACCGGTAAAAACTAGAATCACAAGAAAAACAAAAGCCTGAGAGTTTTTTATAAACTTTCAGGCTTTTTCTCATCCTACGAATTAAGATTATCTGTTCTCAAGATATTCCTTCATTCTCTTGATTTCCAAAGCGCTCTGAGCAGGAGCAACACCACCAATGATATCTCTCTTGGCCAGGATGTTCTCAAGCTGCAGACAAGGATAAACATCATCAGAGATTACATCTGAGTATTCCTTGAACTCTGCTACGCTTAAATCTTCCAGAGCCTTGTCCTTTGAAATTGCATACAGTACAATTCTGCCGACAATAGAGTGAGCCTCACGGAAAGGAACATTCTTTGATACCAGGTAGTCAGCCAGCTCAGTTGCATTTGAATAACCGCCCTTGGCTGCATCGATAGCATTCTGCTTGTTAAGCTTGATGCCTTCAAAGACTAAGGCTGCCATATCCAGACTGTCAATCCAGGTATCAATAGCATCAAACAGACGCTCCTTATCCTCCTGAAGATCCTTATCATAGGCTAAAGGCAAAGCCTTGGTGGTAACCAGCATACCGGTCAGGGCACCAACCACTCTGCCGCACTTGCCGCGGATAAGTTCAAGAGCATCAGGATTCTTCTTCTGAGGCATTAATGAGGAGCCTGAGGTTACTTTGTCAGACAGTTCAACAAACTTGGCTTCACCTGAATTGTAAATAATCAGATCCTCTGCCAGTCTTGAAAGATGAACCATGGAAATGCTTGCACAGGATAGAAGCTCCATTACATGATCTCTGTCTGATACACCATCCAGACTGTTTCTGGTAGCACACTTAAAGCCTAAAGCCTGAGCCAGGGCATCTCTGTCAATGTTATAGGCAGTGCCAGCAAGAGCAGCTGAACCTAATGGACAGGTTGACAGAAGCTCCTTGGCATTTAAAAGTCTCAGATAATCTCTTTCAAACATCTGGATGTAGGCTAAAATCCAGTGAGTAAAGGTAACAGGCTGAGCTCTCTGCAGATGTGTATAACCAGGGAAGATACTGCCCTGATTTTCCTCTGCAACCTTTAATAACTGTTTCTGAAGCTTGTCAATTGATGACAGAACATGATCACAGGCTTTCATGCACCACAGTTTTAAATCAACTGCTACCTGATCATTACGGCTTCTGCCGGTATGCAGTTTCTTACCTAGATTGCCAACTTTTTCAATCAGACGACGCTCAACATAGGAATGAATATCCTCATCATCACACTTGGCAATCTCATCAAGATTCTCGCTGACTTCTGCGTACAGTTCCTCTAAAGCCTTTTTAAGGTCTTTGTTTTCCTGCTCAGTAAGCACACCAGCACTGTAAATTGCATCAGCCCATGCAATTGACCCCTCAATATCCTCAAGAGCAAGTCTGTAGTCAAATTTCAGAGAATCGTTGTAATCCTTGAATCTCTGATCAGGTCCCTGGGTAAATCTTCCGCCCCATAAAGCCATATATACCTCGACTTTATTATTAAATACGTTAAAACTATACAAAATACGGCTCAGAGATCACTCCCTGAACCGCATTCTACCTAAGCAGAAAGATTATTTCTTTCTGGCAGCTTCGTTAATAGCACGAATTCTGCTTGGTAATGTATATAGACGGATGAAGCCGTCACCGTCAGCCTGGCTGTATACCTGATCTGCACCGAAGGTTACGAAGTCAAAGTTGAACAGGCTGTTTGGAGAATCCTTCTGGATAATATCAATGTTACCCTTGTAAAGCTTCAGCACAACCTTACCATTAACTTCTTTAGCACACTCATCAGCAGCAGCCTGCAGAATGTCTCTCAGACGGGTGAACCATCTGCCGTCGTATACAAGCTGAGCAAACTCAACAGCTAAATGCTCACGGAATACTCTGGTTGACTTGTCTAAAACCAGCTGCTCAATAGCTCTTAAAGCCTTGTAGATAATGGTTCCGCCTGGGGTTTCATAACAGCCGCGAGATTTCATACCGACAAGTCTGTTCTCAGTTAAATCAATACGGCCGACACCATTTCTTGCACCTCTTTCATTCAGCTCTGAGATAACCTCAAATGGGGTCATGCTCTTACCATTAATCTGAGTAACAATACCCTTCTCAATGGTCAGCTCAAAGGTTTCTGGAGTATCAGGGGCCTTCTCTGGAGAGGTTGTCCATACCCATACATTCTCGGTTGGAGCATTCCAGGTGTTCTCCAGCTCTCCACCCTCAGTTGAAATGTGTAGGCAGTTTGCATCACGGCTGTAGATCTTCTTTAAAGTGGTCTTGCAAGGAATGTTGCGCTCATTTAAGTAAGCCAGTAATTCCTCACGTGACTGCAGATCCCAGATTCTCCAAGGAGCGATAACATCCAGCTGAGGAGCCAGGGCAGCAACAGCAGCTTCGAAACGAACCTGATCATTACCCTTACCGGTAGCACCGTGAGCAACAGCATCAGCACCTTCCTCTAGAGCACAGTCAACCATAGCCTTTGCAATGATAGGACGGGCAATAGCTGTACCTAACAGATATTCACCCTCATATAAAGCACCAGTCTTCATCATCTCAAAGACATAGTCTTTAACGAATTCTTCTCTTAAATCCTTGATAATGCACTTAGAAGCACCAGACTGCTTTGCCTTCTGCTCGATACCTTCAAGATCTTCACGCTCCTGGCCGACATCAGCTACGAAACATACAACCTCACAGCCGTAGTTCTCCTTTAACCAAGGCACGATGGTTGAAGTATCAAGACCACCAGAATAAGCAAGAATAACTTTTTTATACTGTTTGTTTTCATGTTTTAACATTTTAAAATCCTCAAATTAAGCGTTAATCAGTTTAGAAAGTACAGACATATGGATGTGCAGACGGTTTTCAGCCTCATCAAATACAACTGATTTTTCTCCGTCCATAACTTCATCAGTAATCTCATATCCTCTATGGGCAGGCAGACAGTGCATTACAATCTGAGCACCGGACTGCTCAACTAAAGAAGAATTAACCTGATAAGGCATGTACTTCTTCTTTACAGTATCAAGAGGAGTGTTATCACCCATTGAAACCCATGTATCGGTATATACAACATCGAAGTTACGCAGCTTGCTGATATCGTTTTCAACAGCAAGTTTGCATCCGTTCTTAGCTGCAATTTCATGAGCCTTTATAAATACTGCTGCATCAGGGCTGCAGTTTTCAGGGCAGAAACAGGTAACATTTGCACCTAATATTGAACCTGCAACCAAAAGCGAATTGGTTACATTGTTACCATCACCCACATAAGCAACATTAACACCCTTTACCTTACCTAAATGCTCATAGACAGTCATATAGTCTGCCATTGCCTGAGCAGGATGATACAAATCAGAAAGAGCATTGATAACAGGTACTGAACCATACTTTGCAAGCTCAGTAAGTGTATTCTGGGAGAATACTCTGCCAACAAGGCAGTCTACCCAGCGGCATAGATTACGTGAATAATCTGCAATGGTTTCTCTCTTTCCAAGCTCACCGTTCTGAAGGTCAAGATAAACACCGTGACCGCCAAGTCTGTAGAAAGCAAGCTCAAATGTTGTTCTTGTTCTTAGTGATGGCTTTTCGAACATTATTGCACCGCTCCGACCAGCTAATACCCGGTCGTATTTCTTTGGATCCTTTTTCATATCTATAGCGGTATTAATAATGTCCCAATAATCTTCTTGGCTAAATTCAAAGCCAGTTAAAAGATGACGCATCACCAAACTCCCAAAATGAGGCAGGAATACTCCTGCATGGATAAAAAATACAATCTTGAATAGAGTGTCTAGCTACTAGAATAAGCAAAATTGAAAGGGATATAAATGTATTGTTAATTTTGCATCATATTTGTGCATAGTTTATTCAGGCGGTTTTTCTATGATGCAACAGAGGCATGTAACGAAACGGCATAAAATGGCGTTTCGCTCTTATTGTACTAGAGGTAGTTGAGTTTTCTCATGGCGAGAGTTAGACAGGCGATTGCTCTTGATTCCGTCAGAGGAGAATCAACATCAAAAATTAGATCCCTAGCCTCGGCAGGTGAGACTTTTACAATGGCAATAGGTTCAGGTTCATCACCTACAAGAATCTTAGGATAGAGGTCGGTACACAGATAGGTAAACATCCTAAGCTGAAGCATACCAGGGGCCACTGTCATTTCCCTGCGCAGAAGAACGATATTTTTTGCTCCGAAGCCTATTTCCTCTTCAAGCTCGCGGTTGCAGGCTGTTACCCCATCCTCTCCGGCATCAATTTTCCCTTTAACAAAACCTAGCTCATAACGCTCGAAGCCACAGGCATATTCCGAGGTAAGATAAAAATCATTTCCATCAAAAGGAACAGCAAGGATTGCTCCGTTTCCACCGCTTAATCTTTCATAGGTTCTGCGGGTATTGTTTGAAAACTCCAGATCAAGCTCATCAACTGTAAAGAATCTTGATACCTTGTTTCTGCGTCTCTCAAGAATCTTAGGAACAGGCTTTTCTAATGCAGAAAGATCCATAAATAACACCATTTTTGATTAAATCATTGTTATACTTTATCACCGAAAAAGCTTTTTTCTAAAATTTTACGCTTAAATTTGTCCTTTGCCTTAAGACTGGACAAAGTACATATTGGCTTAATCTATGGAACAGAATAATAAAGAAACAGAAGTCAGACTGGATAAATGGCTTTGGGCGGCAAGATTCTATAAAACGCGCTCACTGGCAAGAAGCATGATTGAAGGCGGAAAGGTTGACTATAACGGTGTTAAAGCCAAACCATCCAGAACCGTTGAAATCGGGGCTTTAGTCAAGGTTCTTCAGGGCAATATCCGCAGAGAGGTCGAGGTTGTGAAGATTTCAGATCAGAGAGGCCCTGCTGTCGTTGCTCAGACACTATATAAGGAAACAGAAAAAAGCATTGAGCAGAGAGAAAAGCAGATAGAACAGATTAGACTCAATTCACTGCTGGCCCCTCATCCGGATGAGAAGCCTAATAAAAAAGATCGCAGAGCTCTCATCAATATGAAATATGGAAACTAGGTAAATGCAGACATTTAATCATAACAGTATTGAAAGATTTCTTTTTGATAATCATGGTGTAAGAGGTGAAATCACCAGATTAAAGACTCCATTTGAAGATCTGATTCATGATGACTATCCTGACTGTTTGAAGAAAATAATGATGGAGCTGGCGGTATCCTCTGTGCTGGTTGCCTCAACCCTTAAAGACGGGTCTGAAATCATGGTGCAGATCAGAGGTGGAAAGGATGCTCCTTTAAAATATGCTCTGATTAATATCAGACAGGATTTAAGCTTCTACGGCTCCTGCGCACTCAAAGACAACAGTGCAGTTGAGAACAATGCATCTATTCACGATCTCTGCGGACAGGATGGTATTCTGGCACTGTCTGTTTTTCCTCAGAACGGTGTTAAGTGGCAGGGTATTGTTGCCATGAACAACGAATCAATCGGAGCCACCTTGGAGGATTACTTCAAGAACTCTCAGCAGCTTCCTACCAGGTTCTTTATCAGCACTGATCTTCAGGAAAGACAGTCCGGCGGTATTATGCTGCAGATTATCCCTGAGGTTGAAGGTAACATTGAATCATTAGAGCATTTAAGTGTTCTAAGCGCTACTTTAAGTGCCAAGGAACTGTTTACCCTTCCTCTGGATGAATCCTTAGGCAGACTGTTTGCGCATGAGGAAACCAAAGTATTTGGTGAAAAGGAAGTGCTGTTCAAGTGTATCTGCTCAAAGGGTCGCTGTGAGAATGCTCTAATGCAGCTTGATCCTGCCGAACTCAAGAATATGGCCGAGGATCCAAAGGGCACTTCTATGACCTGTCAGCACTGTGGTAAAACCTATACCTTTACTCAGGAAGAGCTTGCCTCTATGTACCGTAAGCTGTCCCAATAGGAAAATCTGTTTTAATTCAGCACATAGAGCACAAACTGAATAAAAAAATTTTATACATGCAAAAACATCATTCTGGTAAATGTCTGTGTCAACTGCCATGTTCATAAGCTGTAAGCGTTCTTACATCATAAGAACGGCTTAGACAGAAGAAGTCGCAAATAAAATGTCGAGTTTTTAAGTTACCTGCAAAGATAATCTGCAGGTTTACTAAGAATAAGATTGAGAAGTTACTAGGCAGGATTGAATTTATCCTGTCCCTGTCTGTAGCGAGGACATTTCCAGTCAACAGGAAGTTCTGAGAAAGGAGTTCCAGGATCAACATCCTGAGTACTGTCACCAAGATCCGGATCATATACATAACCGCAGACACTGCATACATATCTTCTTGAAGCAGTTGTATAGACAATATCATCTAGAGGAAGGGTTGGGTAGACAGGAAAACAGGGGAAAAGTAAGGGGGAGGGAATCTTCGGCTGCGGGCAATTCGCAGACAGTGTCTGCGAAATCATCCTACTGCTGCTCACAGTAAACACAGTCAGGACCAGCAAAGACCATGGCATAGGCTTTTACATTCTTGCCTTTAAAGTCCAGAGCGGATTTGTACTTTAAAACCTGCTCAGAGGCTTCGAAAATTGCGTTCTTTAAGGTGTTTTCACCACTATGATCT
>ONFP01000019.1 GCA_900317105.1 uncultured Succinatimonas sp.
CAGCTTTGAGTCCTATACCAAAGGTGCAGGTAGAAACAGTATCTTCTGTCAGTCTGAGATGACCCTTGAGAACAGGAAATACCGAACCTTTGCCTCACTGACCTTCGGTTATGAGCATCATAAGAATGCAGATATCTACAACGTTGGAATCAAGGCAGGTCTGAGGTTCTGAAAAAAGGCAGGGCAGTATAATACGCTGTCCTGCTTTATTACAGAGGTAGTTTCAGTATCAATTCAGATTTTCTTCCAGGGATTTAGCTTACATTGTATATATAAATATACAAAATCTTTAAAGATCAACGAGATAATTAAGGGGTGGGATAAAATAGATTCAGTGCCGATTTACATCGACAGAGGTGGTTCTATGTTATTAACTTTAATTAAGGAATAGAAAATGACCTTAGTTAAAAACATAATTCTGGTTCTATTATTACTATGGTGCAATCCAGTGATGTAATTTAGAACCACTTAAGCAAGGTAGAGGACTCGCAATCCTCTACCTTGTCTTTTATTGTAGGACTTAATTTCTTAAATCTCAATATGTTAAGAATACAGCAGTCTTTAGTTTTATGATAAAAAAACAGGACAGTTAAATACTGTCCTGCTGAACGACGAGTTAGTCTATTTTATGCGAAATTACATTTTATGTCCCATTTCATAGGCATTGTCGTGAACATCAGTTACGGTTCTGCCTGAAGGATCGTTCATCTGAGCAAATTTAGCATCCCAGGCTATAGCGGTCTCGGTAGAGCAGGCTACTGACTTGCCGTATGGTACAGTCTTAACTGCTGATGGAAGCTTGAACAGATCCTCGAAGATCTCTCTGTACAGATAAGCTTCCTTGGTAACAGGTGTATTTACAGGGAAGCGGGTTTCACGCTCAGCAAATTTTCTGTCGGATACACTCTTCTCGGCATAATCTCTCAGCGCATCGATCCATGAGTAGCCCACGCCGTCAGAGAACTGCTCCTTCTGTCTCCACAGTACCTCTTCTGGCAGCATTCCGTTAAAGGCCTCGCGCAGTGCTTTCTTTTCGATGGTGCTACCCTGACACATCTTGGCACTAGGCTTGAAGTTCATGGCAATGTCCAGGAATTTCTTATCCAGGAATGGAACACGGCCTTCAACACCCCAGGCCATAAGTGACTTGTTAGCACGCAGACAATCGTACAGGTGTAGCTGATCAAGCTTTCTAATTAGCTCCTCATGCATTTCCTTGTCGTTAGGTGCCTTGTGGAAGTACAGGTAACCACCGAAGATCTCATCTGAGCCTTCGCCTGACAGCACCATCTTGATGCCCATAGCCTTGATATAGCGGGCCATCAGATACATAGGGGTAGATGCTCTGATGGTGGTTACATCATAGGTCTCAATGTGGTAGATAACATCACGCAGGGCATCCAGACCTTCCTGAATAGTGTAGTGAATCTCGTGATGAACTGTACCCAGATAGTCTGCAACCACACGAGCCTTCTTTAAGTCAGGTGCACCTTCAAGACCGATGGCAAAGGAGTGCAGACGAGGGAACCAGGCATCAGTCTTGCCGTCATCTTCCACACGCTTCTGTGAGTAATACTTGGCGATGGCAGATATTACCGATGAATCAAGACCGCCTGACAGCAGTACACCGTATGGAACGTCACACATCAGCTGACGACGAACCGCATCCATCAGACCATCTTTTAGAACCTTAACATCATCAGTACCGTTCTTTACGTTCTCGTACTCGGTCCAGTCTCTGAAGTAGTACTGCTTGAATTCGTAATCGCCGCCCTTGGTGTAGATGTAGTGTCTTGGAGGGAATTCCTTTACAGAATCACAGACCTTAACCAGAGCCTTCATCTCGGAGGCAACATAGAAACGGCCCTCACGGTCAGTACCCACGTACATTGGGTTGATACCCATATGATCTCGGGCTGCAAAAATGGTGTTGTCTTCCTCATCGTAGATAACAAAGGCAAAGTCGCCTACCAGACGGTCGACAAAGTTTTTGCCGGTACGCTTGAATTCCTCATATAAAGGAAGAATAACCTCACAGTCAGAACCGGTCTTGAACTTATAGTCTACGGTAAGTTCGGTCTTTAACTGCTTGTGATTGTAGATTTCGCCGTTTACTGCCAGGATGTGCTTACGGTTTTCATTATATAAAGGCTGTGCACCGTTCTGTGGATCAACGATGGATAGACGCTCGTGAACAACGATGGCGTGTTCACCCTGATAAATACCTTCCCAGTCAGGGCCTCTATGAAGCTGAAGTCTTGAATTTTCAAGAGCTGTCTGCCGTAGTGACTCTGAGTTTTCCTTAATATCAAATATTCCAAATATAGAACACATAACAGCCTCTCTAATCTTGTGTGAATTTCTCTTTATTCTAGTTGGAAATTTTCAACCCTTGTTTATTCAGCACTCATTAGGTGCATTTGACTAAATTAAATGAATAATAAATTAACTAAGGTTTACTGCAAAAATATCTTAATAAACAAGATGTTAATAAAATTTTCAAAAAAAGAGTAAATTTACAAAAACTAAATAAATTCTTTAAAAACAGTGTATTAGCAGAAAAACATGATTTTCTATACACAATTTTATAATGTCCTATTTTAGTGCTATATGCACTTAAAATAAACATTAGATCTAAAATAATTAAAACAATGCTTAAATGTGGTGCAATATCTAAGAATTCAAAACAGGAGCATTTTATGAAATTTACAAAAATGCAGGGCTGCGGCAATGATTACGTATACATGGATACCTTCAGTGAGAAAGTTGAAGACCGTAGCGCTATGGCACAGTTACTTTCAAACAGAAATTTTGGAATAGGTTCAGACGGACTAATTTTTATCAACCCTTCCGACAAGGCCGACTTTGAGATGGAAATGTACAATCTGGACGGATCAAGAGCTCAGATGTGCGGCAACGGCATCCGCTGTGTAGGCAAATATGTATACGAGCATGGCCTTACCGATAAAACCGATTTCATTGTCGATACTCTGGCAGGACTAAAACATCTGCATCTGAATATAAGCGAAGGTGAGGTTTCTCTTGTCAGCGTGGATATGGGCGGAGCAACCATCATTCCTGAGCAGATTCCTGTAAAACCTGATGAGTTTGAGGATTATGCCGATGGTGTCGGTGCTCAGATCGAAGTTTTAGGTGAGAAATACAAGGTTACCCCTGTCAGCATGGGTAATCCTCACAGTGTCTGTTTTATCGATCAGGATGTGGAAGATTTTGATCTGATGAGAATCGGTCCTGCCTTTGAAACTCATCCTGCCTTTCCGGAGAAGGTTAATGCTGAATTCGTAAACATCAGGGACAGAAGTCATATCAAGGTTCGTGTGTGGGAGCGCGGCTCAGGTGAAACCTGCGCCTGTGGAACCGGAGCCTGTGCCTGTGTGGTTGCCGGTGTTTTAAACGGCCTTCTGGAAAAAGAGGTCTTTGTGGAAATGAAAGGCGGTGTGCTCAGGGTTACCTGGGATGAGGTTGAGAACAGGGTAACTCTTGCCGGTCCAGCTGTTACCGTCTTTGAAGGTGAAACCAGAAATATTCAGAAGCCATATAAATTTGCGGAGTAAAAATGCTGAAAGTTAATCAGAATTATTTAAAACTGCCTGGTTCATATCTATTTTCCGATATTGCTAAAAAAGTTAAAGGCTATAAGGAAGAGCATCAGGGGCAGGAGGTTATCTCCTTGGGTATCGGTGATGTTACCAGACCACTGACTCCTACTATCATCAAAGCTTTGCATGATGCAGTGGATGATATGGCGGATATTGAACGTTTCCACGGTTACGGTCCTGATTTAGGTTATGCCTTCCTGCGCGAGAAGATAGCAGAATTTGATTTTAAAAGACGAGGCTGTGAGGTGAGCGCAGATGAGATTTTTGTCTCAGACGGTGCCAAGAGCGATTCTGGAAACATCCAAGAAATCTTTGCTGAGACCTGCAGTATCGCTGTAAGCGATCCGGTATATCCGGTGTATGTGGATTCAAATGTCATGGCCGGCAGAACCGGAACCTACGATCCTGCCTCTACCAGATGGTCAGATGTGGTTTATATGCCTTGCACCAAGGACAATGATTTTGTTCCTGATCTTCCTTCAAAAACTCCTGATATTATCTATATCTGTTCACCAAACAATCCGACAGGCAAAGCTCTAACCAGAGATCAGCTTCAGTCTTTCGTGGACTATGCTCTTAAAAACAGATCGGTAATACTGTTTGATGCAGCATATGAAGCCTATATCTCGGACGAGAACGTGCCTCATTCTATCTATGAGTGTGAGGGAGCTCGTGACTGTGCCATTGAGATGAGATCATTCAGTAAGAATGCCGGCTTTACCGGTGTAAGACTGGGGTACACAGTGGTACCAAAGAATCTTTGTGATGCAGAGGGAAACTCTCTTTATGCCCTATGGTCCCGCCGTCACGGCACTAAATTCAATGGAGCCTCTTATATTCAGCAGCGTGCCGGAGAGGCCGTTTATACCACAGAAGGCCAGAGAGAAATTGCAGGTCTGGTTTTTTATTATATGGAAAATGCCAGAACCATACGTAACGGACTGACTTCTGCAGGCTTTACTGTATACGGAGGTGTTAACGCACCTTATATTTGGCTTAAGACTCCAGATAATATGAGCAGCTGGGAGTTTTTTGACTATCTTCTGCACAAGGCTCAGGTAGTAGGTACTCCTGGCAGCGGTTTTGGACCAAGCGGAGAAGGCTATTTCAGACTGACAGCCTTTGGTTCCCATAAAAATACCAGAAATGCCGTAGAGCGTATAGTATCTCTTGCCTAAAAAAGACCTCATAATCTATCGGCGGATAAGCAGTTATTTTTTACCGCCGATCCCTATAAATATACAATTAAAGTCTTACACATTGTAAAATAAGCCATTCTATTGGTTTTCTTATATTTCGGTGAGTGGATTATCATGAGTCAATACGAAACAGGCAAATTTCCTATTATTACAACAAAGATTACATACTCTAATTTTACAGACGTTTTTGCTGATAAATTTCCATTGTCATCCTACCGTGTGGTTATGTTAGATGCTCTTTTCTCAGGAATAGCGTGCGGAAGGAATAGGATATTCTTCTCACAGGTTGACGCTCTATTCTATGTCAGTGATATTCCATTCCATCGAGATGTTTACAGTGAATGGCATCATACTGGGTGTGACCGGATGCACTTTCGTTTGTCTCAATATAATCTTCCTTCTTATTTAGATGGTACAGAAGAGGCTCGAGAACTTAATTCCAAACTGATAGATGAATTTTTTAAAGACAAAAAACTCTACAAGGCTTTTGTTAATCTTGCTGATAATTCAAAAAAACACTACCGTTATATCAGTTCCTATGATGAGGCAAACTTTTATGCTTATAACGAATATTATTATGCAGTCTGTATCAAGATTGGTATCATTAGAAATGACAGTAAATTTATAAAAAATCAGATAGAAAACTTAAACAGAGTCTTTAAATATAGCTATTATGCAGAAGCCTTCGTTTTTAATGCGGTATTTGCGGTTTTAGGTTATTACTCAATTGATGACCAATGGCTGTCATCCAGAGATGATTATATTAAGAACCTGTTTTACAATGCTGCTGTATATGGTCTCATTAATTATGGCTACTGTGATCCTGTAATCTTCTCAAAACCATTTGATAAAAAAATTTTCACAAGGTTAGAGTTCTTTGACGGACCTCTTATTCTCGAAGCTCTCTGCGGAAATCGTAATGCTGCACTCGAATTTATAGACAAAGAAAAACTCGGACAGAGAAAAGATATAAAACTCGGTGTACTTCAAAATAAGATCACACTTGGACTTTTTTATAATTTCAAGGAGCAGCTTGATAAATGTATAAATTCTTATACTAAGACAATCAATGGCTCCATGGACAAAGCCTTTACAGGAAGGAATCTTGGAGGAGTCTGCTGCAGTATCTGGTATCTGTTAAACGGAACAGGTGCTCAAAAAGAGCATCTCCTGCACATGAATGAGTCTGTTTCCTATTCAGAATTCTATGTGGAAAGTAATCTTGGAGCTGGCTTGTCAGGCTTCTATACAATCAAGGCTTTGGCTGCCCTTGAATCACGAAATAATGATCTCTGTAGTAAATATCTTTCTTATGCCGAATCACAAAAGTATTACAGAAGTTCAAATTTCTTTGACGTCATGCTGCTTGTAGCTTCAAAAATAAGATGCGGTCGTGAGATTAGTTTGGTAGAAAAACTCGACCTTTTAGATGTTTATAAGCGAATTTCTAATTTTGAGGTATTACGTAATATTTGTGCTTCTCTCATAAAGAATTGCAACCTTTTCAGCGAGGAAGAGATAAGCGGTATTACAGTCAATAATCAGAATCGAGAGGAGCCCTTTAATCTTCTGACGTTAGTTCCTGATGTTCCCGAGTGGAAGTACAAGGTAAAGAGTCTTATCGATGTTTTTAATATACCTACTCAGAACACAGTGGAAACAATAAGCAAAGATGAGAAGAAGCTTATCTGGGTACTCTCGGAAAAAGGAAAATTTGTTTACGCCTATGATAGAAAAATCGATGCATCAGGTGAGGTTCAGAAAGGTAAACAGCAATCCCTGTATCAGCTTATCAAGAAAAAGAATGAGTTAGGAAATCTTAGCAAGGATGATCTGCTGCTCATAGGTGAGCTAACACGCATCTACGATATCTGTCATGACAGAAGCGAATATCACTGGAATAGACCTGACTGGATCTCTGCAAAAGAGGTGCTTACAGATAAGATCATCTCCGTTCTTTATTCTGTCAAAGGTCTTTATATTGAAAGTGGCGAGAGAATTATTCCACTTAAGATCACTAAATCTTCCCTAAAATGTAAGCTTAGTGAAAAAGATGGCAAGATCAGTATTGAACTTAATAGTGATCTTAAGAAGAAAATTGGCGACAACCTTAATTATGAAAGAGATTTGCTGATAAAAGAGTCAGAGGATGAACTCGTCTGGTATCATTTGGGCAGAACCGAACTGCAGGCTGCATCTCTGCTACAAGATGGCATAACTCTGCCAAAGAATGAGTTTAACAGCATCATTCCTTTGTGCTACGGAAATAAACCAGTTCTTTCTATTAGTGGTGAAGTCAGCTCATCTGAAGTAGAGGCTAAGAGCAATATTGTAATCCAAATGGAGCATAAGAATGATACCTTCTACGCTCTGGTGGGCGTAAAGCCATTTGGTAGAGCCAAATCCCCTCTTTATTCAGTGGGCTCAGGTCCGGAAGATCCAATTTACAATTTTGTGCAGGCAAAAGACAGTGCTACTGACAGTGGCGCTGAACCTTTAAATGCAGAGAGTTTGACTACAACCATCAAGTGTCATCGTGATTTTAAAGCAGAAAAGGCTGAGCTTGATAAGCTACTCAATGCCTGTCCTACCTTTGCCGACAACTATGAGCAAGGATATCTGACCATTGATAATCTTGAGACCACACTCAAGCTTTTAGAGGAGCTTGAACAGTCCGATGTTGCCTATTCTCTTGAGTGGGCAAAGGGCAACAAAATCAAGGTTTCAAAACCAGTTGATGCCTCGTCTGTGCATCTTAAAATCAGTAAATCAAAAAGTGCCGGAGAATGGTTTGCCATCTCAGGTAATCTTAATATTGATGCTGACAGAACGCTCTCTATTCAGGCCCTTTTAAACTCTCTTAGTGGAAGCCGATTCGTAGAAATCAATGAAGGTGAGTATATTTCTCTGACAGAAAAACTGCGTAAGAAACTTGCTAACCTTAAGATGCTGGCTTCTGATGAAAAAGGTAAGAATCTGCAGTTAAACGCCCTAGTTACTCAGGCGATTGAGCAATCTCTAGAAGGCATGGATGTAGATGCAGATCCAGTCTGGGAAAGTTCAGTTGATAGAATGAAGAAGGCTTTCTCTGCAAGTCCTGTTATTCCTAAACGACTTCAGGCACAGCTGCGTGATTATCAGGTTGAAGGTTATGAATGGATGCAGCGACTTGCAATCTGGGGGGTAGGAGCATGTCTTGCCGACGATATGGGACTTGGTAAAACAGTCCAGACTATAGCTGTACTCTTAAATCAGGTTAAAGAGGGGCCTTGTCTTGTGTTGGCTCCAACTTCTGTCGGTCAGAACTGGAAACAGGAGATTGAAAAATTCGCCCCTACTTTAAACGTAAAACGTTTTGAGGCAAGAGGTCGTGAAGCTTTAGTAAAATCTCTAGGAAAAAATGATGTGCTCATCGTAGGCTACGGACTTTTGAACAATGTTGAAAAATATCTGACAACTTTGACCTGGTCAATGGTTGTATTTGATGAGGCTCAGGCTTTAAAGAACTTTGATACCAAAAGAGCCAAGATTGGCAAGAAGATACCGGCAAACTTCAGACTGGCTCTGACTGGTACCCCTATTGAAAACAGAATTGAAGATCTCTGGTCGCTTTTTAACATCATCAATCCAGGACTCTTGGGCTCGTGGGAAGGCTTCCACGAAAAATTCAGGAATATTGAACCAGGTTCCTCAGAAAGCAAAACTCTAAAGACCATTGTAAAACCATTCCTGCTGCGTCGTCTGAAGAGTAACGTCCTTGATGAACTGCCTTCACGAACCGAACAGAATATCATTGTAGAGATGAATGATGAGGAGAAGGTTTTCTATGAAGATCTAAGAGCCTCACTTGTAGAAGAGCTTGAAAATACAGAGGCAAAAAACAAGAAATTTCTGATTTTGGCCGGACTTACAAAACTCCGCCGTGCCTGCTGTCATCCTCAGCTTGTAAATGCAGATATGGAAAATCTTGAAAAGAGAAGCTCTAAGATTGAACGCTTTATAGAGATATTAAAGAACCTTATTGAGGGTGGACACAAGGTTCTTGCCTTCAGTCAGTTTACAAGTTTCCTTGCTCTTATAGAAAAAGCGCTTAAAGAGGAAAACATTGCCTATCAGTATCTTGATGGTCAGACCCCGGAAAAGGAGAGAGAAAAGCGTATTGAAAACTTCCAGAATGGAGATGGAGATGTTTTTCTTCTGTCCCTGAAAGCAGGTGGTACTGGTATCAATCTTACTGCTGCTGATTATGTGGTCCACCTTGATCCTTGGTGGAATCCTGCTGTTGAAGATCAGGCTTCTGACAGAGCTCATCGACTTGGACAGAAGCGTCCTGTAACCATTTACAGACTGGTATCAGAAAACAGCGTTGAGGAAAAGATCTTAGAACTACATGCTCAGAAGAGAGAACTTGCAGCAGACTTCCTTGAAGGAACCTCAACAAGTGTTAAGAAGATGACTGAGGATGATCTGATGGCTTTACTCAAAGCGTAATTTTCCACAATAAGCTTAAGCTTAGAAAAACGCATTAACCTTAACGACAACGGATTAGTTACCGTTAGGTTTTAGTCGATATAGTATAGTTTTGTAAATGGAGGTTGATTCTGAGTCGGGACATAAGATCCTTAAGGAGTCTACCAAAGGATGAGAACTGAGTTAAGCTATAAGTATCCATTAGGATGATTGTGCCGACATAGTTCTTTGGTTTATTGCCGTCGAAATTCACTCTCTTCTGGGTAGGGATTTTTTTATACGTGCAAAATCAAAATGGCTCATCCCTTATCTGATTAGGATTGAGCCTTATTTTTTTACCATGTTGCTGCAAAACATAGGTGTCAAGTGTTGAGTTTAGATTGAACTGTGATTGCACAACAGTACTGCCAGCAAATACTTAAACAGTATTCTCTCAAAGCGACACGTGGTGCATTACCAGCATTGTCTGTAGCTCAAAATACTCATATATAGCTTCAACGTCTGAATAAGAGCGAGCCACAAAAATTAAACCTGTAACGTAAAGTTCAACCTTATAGCTTGATCATTATTCACAAAATTATCTATAATTAGGTGCATATAATCACATAATTATATAAAAGGAAGTGAAAGATGGAACGTCTGGCTATGCAGGATTTAATCAAATGGAAAGAATTTCCGTATCGCAAACCACTAATAGTCAAAGGCGTTCGTCAGGTGGGAAAGACCTGGCTTCTAAAAGAGTTTGGTAGAAAATTCTACTCCAATACAGCATATTTTAATTTCGATGAATACCCTGAATATAGAGAATTCTTTAGCCATACAAAAGACGTAAAACGAATCATTCCAAATCTGGCTATGGCCAGTGGTCAGGATATTCAGCCAGAAAGGACACTTCTTATTTTTGATGAAATTCAGGATTGTCCGGAAGTAATTAATTCTCTGAAATATTTCTGCGAAAATGCTCCTGAATATCATGTTGCATGTGCAGGCTCTCTGCTGGGAATATCTCTTGCAAAACCATCCTCATTTCCTGTAGGTAAAGTAGATTTTTTGTCAGTTTATCCGTTGAATTTACACGAATTTTTGATGGCAACGGGTAGTGATAACCTAGCAGCTTATCTCAAGGAGTTAGATGAAATTTCACCAATTCCTGAGGCTTTTTTCAATCCCTTAGCTGAAAAACTTAAGATGTTTTTTGTAACAGGAGGAATGCCAGAAGTAGTTAAACAGTGGATAGAGACACAATCTGTAGGACAGATTCAGTCAACCCTAACTAATATAATAAACTCGTATGAAAGAGACTTTCAAAAACATCCAGATATAACACAATTCCCTAAAATAACTAGAATATGGAACTCCGTTCCTTCACAGCTTGCCAGAGAAAATAAGAAATTTATGTACAAAACTGTCAAGGAAGGAGCACGTGCTCGAGAATTTGAAGATGCACTGGAATGGCTGGTGAACGCTGCAGTTGTATACAAAACATATAGAATCACAGCTCCGGGACTTCCCTTATCTGGATATGAGGATCAAAGCTCTTTTAAAATTTATTTATCAGACGTTGGCATTCTAAGACGACTCGCAAAACTTGATCCATCTGCATTCCGCGAAGGAAACAGACTCTTTACAGAATTCAAAGGTGCACTAACAGAAAATTTTGTACTTCAGTCTCTAATTCCGCAATTAGATGCTGCACCACATTACTGGTCAAGAATTAATCCCTCATATGAGGTAGATTTCGTAATTCAGAGAGAAAACGAAATTATTCCAGTAGAAGTAAAGTCTGATACAAATATCAGAAGTCGCAGTCTACAGAAATATACCGAAACATTTAAAGACCAGACAAAGGTCAGAGTTCGCTTTTCAATGAACAATCTAAAAATAGATGAAGATGTATTAAATATTCCTTTATTTATGGCTGATCAGGCATCTCGTTTAATTGGCATAGCACTTCACAAGCATAACAATTCAAATCAGGAATGATTGTGAGCAAAAAATATTCCCTCAAAGAGAACCTGTAATAAAATCTCCAAGCTGATAGATCAAATGTTTTTTTTGCGCATAAAATTCAGTATTGTCTTTTAAAATGGAAAAAAACTGATCAATTCAAGTTACTATTCTTGTGAAGAATCTAAAACTCATAAGAAAGGTGTTCAGGCTTTTAAACTGTTATTTTGCGATTAAATTACTAATAGAGAATGGCATATAAAAGCTATCTGTAGCTTATTAAGCGATCGCTTAACCTCATTTTTCTGGTTCTATTGAATTCTTTGTCTTCCAGTCATGAATAACTGCTTAAAATGAACGTAACATACTGATAATAAATATATTATTTAACAATGCACAATAATAGAACATTGTTGTGAATTATGTGTTAATATTAGTGCAAAACACTTATTTCTTTTGACTCTTAACAATACAAATTTCAAAATCACACTAACTAAACGTGTATTTGAATTTATATGGAGTCAAAAATGGATTTTAAAGCAGTACAGTCGCTTATTGATGAGCATGATGTTGAATTTGCAGATTTAAGATTTACTGATACTAAGGGTAAAGAGCAGCATATTACTCTGCCTATCGACTGTATCAGTGAGAAGTTCTTTGTTCAGGGCAAGATGTTTGATGGTTCATCTATTGCCGGCTGGAGAGGTATCGATAAGTCAGACATGATTCTGATGCCTGATATTGAAACTGTTCAGCTTGATCCTTTCTATGCAGATCCTACTCTGATTATCCGCTGCGATATTCTAGATACCGAAACCCTGACCGGTTATGACCGTGATCCTCGTTCAGTTGCAAAGCGTGCCGAGACCTTCTTAAAGTCAACTGAAATCGGTGATGCCGCTTATTTCGGTCCAG
The DNA here is from genome assembly GCA_900317105.1 of uncultured Succinatimonas sp. Classification (GTDB taxonomy): domain Bacteria; phylum Pseudomonadota; class Gammaproteobacteria; order Enterobacterales; family Succinivibrionaceae; genus Succinivibrio. Next base: position 12,152 of record ONFP01000019.1, read on the forward strand.
AGCCAGAGTTCTTCCTGTTTGATGATGTTCGTTTCAAGTCCGATATTTCAGGATCATTTGTAGCTATCGACGATGTTGAGGCAGCCTGGAACAGTGCAACTGAATATGAGGGTGGCAACAAGGGCTATCGTCCTGCAGTTAAGGGCGGCTATTTCCCTGTACCTCCTGTTGATTCTTCACAGGATATCCGTTCTGCAATGTGTAAGGTTATGAAACAGATGGGCCTGGTTTTAGAAGCTCATCATCATGAGGTGGCAACTGCAGGTCAGAATGAGATTGCAACCCAGTTCAACTCTCTAACCAAAAAGGCCGATGAAGTTCAGATCTACAAGTATGTAGTACAGAACGTTGCCTACAAGTATGGCAAGACCGCTACCTTCATGCCTAAGCCAATTTACGGCGACAACGGTTCAGGCATGCACTGCCATCAGTCAATCTTCAAGAACGGTGAGAACGTATTCGCCGGCAATCTATACGGCGGTCTGTCTCAGACAGCTTTATGGTATATCGGCGGTATCATCAAGCATGCCAAGGCACTAAATGCCTTCACCAATCCTTCAACAAACTCCTACAAGAGACTTGTTCCAGGTTTTGAGGCTCCTCTAATGCTGGCTTACTCTGCAGCTAACCGTTCTGCTTCAATTCGTATTCCTTATTCAATCAATCCAAAGGCTGCTCATATTGAGGTTCGCTTCCCAGACTGCACCGCCAACCCATATCTGGCTTTCTCAGCAATGCTTATGGCAGGTATCGATGGTATCCGTAACAAGATCAACCCAGGTGAGGCTATTGATAAGAACCTGTACGATCTACCTCCAGAGGAGGCAGCAAATATTCCTCAGGTATGTACCTCTCTTGAGGAGGCTTTGAATTCTCTGGCAGCTGATCATGACTTCTTAACCGAAGGCGGCGTATTTACTCAGGATCTGATTGATTCCTACATTGAATTAAAGCGTGCTGAGGATACCAGAGTTCGTTCAACTCCACATCCAGCCGAGTTTGAGCTTTACTACAGTCTGTAAGCTGTGGTATTTAACTAACTGATAACAATAATATTTTTTATGTATTACCCAAAATAGGTGACAAATGGAAGCAAATCCAGGATTATACAGAAGTGAGTATGAACACGATGCCTGCGGTGTCGGCTTTATTGCCAACATCAAGGGACAGAAATCTCATAGCATTGTAAGTCAGGGACTTGAGATTCTGAAAAACCTTACCCACAGAGGAGCAGTTGGAGCTGATCCTCTGCAGGGCGATGGTGCAGGCATTCTGATTCAGCTTCCAGACAAACTGTATCGTGATGACATGGCAAGCAGAGGTATTATTCTGCCTCCTTGCGGTGAGTATGGTGTGGGCATGGTATTCCTTCCTCAGGAGGAAGCTTCAAGACATGCCTGTGAAGAGGAAATTGAAAGAGCAATTCTGGCAGAAGGTCAGATTATCCTTGGCTGGCGAGATGTTCCTATCAGCAAGGATATACCGATGTCGCCTGTCGTAAGACAGAAAGAGCCGGTCATAAGACAGATCTTTGTGGGACATTCTCCAGACATTCTGGTAACCGATGCCCTAGAGCGAAAGCTTTATATCATCAGAAAGAGTTCTTCAATTGCAATTGCCAATCTGAACCTGAAGCACTGCAAGGAGTTCTATATCTCCTCCTTCTCAGCCCGTACCATTGTATACAAGGGCCAGCTTCTGGCAAACCAGGTCGGAGTCTACTACAAAGACCTCTCTGACAGCCGCTGTGTAAGTGCTGTTGCCATGATTCATCAGCGCTTCTCAACCAATACCTTCCCACAGTGGGCACTGGCACATCCTTTCAGAATGATTGCACACAACGGTGAAATAAACACCTTAAGAGGTAACTTCAACTGGATCAGAGCCCGTGAGAAGAATATATCGTCACCTGTTTTCGGTAAGGATCTGGAAAAGCTCTGGCCTCTTATTTTCCAGGGACAGTCAGATTCAGCCTCCTTTGACAATGTCTTTGAACTTCTGACCATGTCAGGATATTCCCTGGCTCAGGCAGCCATGATGATGATTCCATCCGCCTGGGAGAAAGACCGTCTTATGGACAAGAATCTTAAGGCCTTCTACGAGTATTATGCTGCCATGATGGAGCCATGGGATGGACCTGCAGCAGTGGTGTTCACTGATGGTCGTCAGATTGGTGCAACTTTGGATCGCAACGGTTTAAGACCAGCCCGTTATATAGTAACCAAGGATGACATGGTTATTCTTGCCTCTGAAGAGGGAACGCTGCACATCGATGAGTCGAGAATCGCCAGCCGCCTGAGACTTGAACCTGGCCGTATGCTCTTGATTGATATGGAGCAGGGAAGAATCATTGGCGATAATGAGATAAAGAATCTGATTGCGACTTCAAGACCATATCAGGAGTGGACTGACAAGGTTAGAATCAGACTTACCGATATCAAGGAAAAGCCTGCTACTGAATCCTTAAAGCTAAACAGCAAAGATCTGATGCGTGTGTTCGGCTACACCCGCGAGGATGTGGAGAGACTTCTGAAGACCAAGGCTATTTCAGGTCAGGAACCTGTAGTTTCCATGGGTAATGATGCGCCTCTGGCAATTCTCTCCTCAAAGCCAAGCTGTTTCTATGATTATTTCAGACAGCTTTTTGCTCAGGTTACAAACCCTGCAATTGATCCTATCCGTGAGGAGATGGTTACCTCTCTGGTTTCCTTCATAGGACCTCGTCCTGACCTTCTGAATATCATGGATAACAATCCTCCTGTAAGACTGGAGGTTGATCAGCCTATTCTGAACAGTCAGGAAATCGAGAAGATTAGAAATATCGGTAAATTCACCGGTAACAAGTTCAGAAGTGTGGAACTGGATATCACCTATCCTGTATCCTGGGGCAAGAACGGTATTGAGGCAAGACTTGCTTCCATCAGAGCAGCTGCCGTGGATGCGGTTAAGACCGGCAATAACATTCTGATCCTCTCCGACAGAAATGTAAGCCGTCAGCGTCTGGCTATTCCAGCGCTGCTTGCAACCTCCGCAGTTCATCAGTGTCTGGTTGAAAAAGGCCTTAGAACCAGTACCGGTCTGGTAGTTGAAACCGGCTCCGCCAGAACTGTTCACCACTTTGCTCTTTTAGGCGGCTACGGTGCCGAGGCTATCCATCCATATGTAGCCCTGAATGTTGTAGCTTCCCTGGGCAAGGATGCAAAGCAGTCCGAGCTTTTTGTAGACAACTACATTCATGCTATTGATAAAGGCCTGTACAAGACCATGTCAAAGATGGGAATTTCAACCTATATGTCCTATATCGGTGCCCAGATCTTTGAAGCTGTCGGTCTGTCTTCAGAGTTTGTCGATAAATACTTCAAGAACACTCCAAGTCCTATTGAAGGTGTAAATCTGTTCGATATTGCTGATGAAGCAGTTAAAATCCACAGAAAAGCCTTTGAAAAGGATGCAATTCACGACGATTCTCTTGATCAGGGCGGTGAGCTTAACTGGAGATATGACGGTCAGGAACATATGTGGACTCCTGATGCCGTGGTTCATCTTCAGAGATCAGTTCGCTCCGGAGATTATGAGGAATACAAGAAGTATGCTCAGATCATCAATGATCAGAGCAGGCGTCTGATGACCCTGCGCGGTCTGTTCAGCTTTAAGAAGACCAATCCGATTGATATCAGCGAGGTTGAAAGCGAGGAGAGCATTATCCATCACTTTGCCTGCTCTGCCATGTCTATCGGTGCCATCTCAACAGAGGCTCACACCACCATGGCTATTGCCATGAACCGTTTAGGCGCTATGTCCAACAGCGGTGAGGGCGGTGAGGATCCAAGACGTGATACTGTAATTGATTCAGATACTTCAACCAAGGCAATCCTAGGTGATGATATCGTAGTTGATATTCCTCTGCACAAGGGGGATTCCCTGCGTTCTAAGACCAGACAGGTGGCATCAGGCCGTTTCGGTGTAACCACTGATTATCTGTCAGGTGCGGAACTTATCCAGATTAAGCTTGCCCAGGGTGCAAAACCAGGTGAAGGCGGTCAGCTGCCAGGCCACAAGGTTTCCCCTTATATCGGTAAGCTGCGTCACTCTCTTCCAGGTATCGGTCTGATTTCACCTCCACCTCATCATGATATTTACTCAATTGAGGATCTGGCTCAGCTGATTTTCGATTTGAAACTCGCTAATACCAAGGCAGATATTTCAGTCAAGCTGGTATCAGAGGTGGGTATCGGTACTGTTGCTGCTGGTGTGGCCAAGTGTAAGGCTGATCATATCGTTATCTCCGGTCATGACGGCGGTACTGGTGCAGCTCCGGCCTCTTCCGTGAAGTATGCAGGCTCTGCCTGGGAAATCGGTCTTGCTGATGTTCAGCAGACTCTGGTTATGAACAGACTGCGTTCAAGAGTAAAACTGCAGGTGGACGGTCAGATTAAGACCGGTCGTGATGTCATCATCGGTGCTCTTTTAGGTGCGGATGAGTTCGGTTTCGGTACAGCTCCACTAGTATGTATGGGCTGCACCATCATGAGAAAGTGTCAGAAGAACACCTGTCCTACCGGTATTGCTACTCAGGATCCTGAGCTGCGTAAACAGTTTATCGGCAGACCTGAGCAGCTTGAGAACTACTTCCATTTCGTAGCCCGTGAGGTTCGTGAGCTTTTAGCTGAACTGGGCTTCAGAAAACTTGATGATCTGGTGGGTCATGCAGAACTTCTTGAGAAGAATGAAAAAGCTGAGTTTGAAAAGGCTCGTAATCTGTCCTTTGAGAGAATCTTCTATGTTGATCCAAAGGCTCAGGACAAGTTCCATCATGTTGTCGCACAGCAGCATGATATCGATTCTGCCCTGGATAAGAAGTTTGAGGCAAAGATTGAGACTGCTCTGTCAAAGGATGAGGCAGTTACCATTGAAAGCTCAATTGGCAACACCAACCGCTCCTTTGGTACCTATACCTCAGGTCTTGTAAGTGCCTCTAAGAAGGAGCTTGCAGATGACTTTATCTCCTACAGGCTCAAGGGTATTGCCGGTCAGTCTTTTGGTGCCTTCCTCAAAAAGGGCGTGTCCTTAAGTCTTTGCGGTACAGCCAATGACTATGTGGGCAAGGGCCTGTCAGGCGGTATCATCAGTGTCTACAAGAGCAGCTCCTTTGAGGGTGATCCTCAGAAGAATATTATCGCCGGTAACACCTGTCTTTACGGGGCAACCTCAGGTAAGGCCTTCTTCAGCGGTGTACTGGGCGAGAGATTTGCGGTACGTAATTCCGGTGTGGATGCTGTCTGTGAAGGCTGCGGAGATCACGGCTGTGAATATATGACTGGCGGTACCGTAATGGTACTGGGCAGAACCGGACGCAATTTCGGTGCCGGTATGACCGGCGGTATTGCCTATGTGTATGATCCTGACCATGAGTTCAGATCAAAGCTTGCCAACGGTGATTTTGATGTTGAGAACGTTGTAACAGCCGATAAGGCTGATCCATTGATTCCTCTGCATAAGAACCTGTCTGATGAGGTGATTATTAAGGATTTACTGAAAAATCATCTGAATAATACCTCAAGCAGGATTGCCAAGAAGATTCTGGAGAATTTCTCTTTGGAACTTGGCAACTTCGTAAAGGTATTCCCTCATGAATACATGAATGCCTTAAAGTCTTTAAAGGAGGTAAAGTAAATGGGTTTTGTTAGAGGCTTTATAGAGTTTGCCCGCGTTGACATGCCTCATGTTCCTGTAGAGGAACGTGTGAAGAGCTTCTGTGAAATCTACGGGACTCTTCCTGACGACAAGGCAAAAATCCAGGCAGGCCGCTGCATGGACTGCGGCATTCCTTTCTGTATGCATGAGTGTCCGCTGCATAACGATATGCCTGATTTCAATGATTTTGTCTGTGAGGGTGAATACAAAAAGGCTTACACCGTTTTATCCTCAACCAACAATTTCCCTGAGATCACCGGCAGAATCTGTCCTGCTCTGTGTGAGGAAGGCTGTACTTTAGGTATCCACAGAGATCCTGTGGGTATCAAATCAGTAGAGCGCAAGATTGCAGAATATGCCTTTGAGCATGGCTATGTAAGAGCTCAGACTATCAGTGAGCGCAGCGGCAAGAAAGTTGCGGTGGTGGGCTCAGGTCCTGCAGCCTTAGCTGCAGCTCAGCAGCTGAACCGCTACGGACATGATGTTACCGTCTTTGAGAAGATGAACAAGATTGGCGGTCTGCTGCGTTACGGTATTCCTGATTTCAAGCTGCCTAAGGACGTGCTGGACAGACGTATTGCTCTTTTAGAGCAGGAAGGCATTGTCTTTAGAACCAGTTCCATGGTGGGTTCAATTAAAGAGCTTGAGAACGGTGTTCACAATGATTCTGTAACTGAAATCAGAGGCTCTGAGCTTTTAGAGCAGTATGATGCGGTGGTTTTAGCTCCTGGTTCAGAGACTCCTCGTGATCTGAAGATCCCTGGCCGTGAGCTTAAGGGAATTCATTTCGCCCTTGATTTTCTGATTGCCCAGAACCGTGAGAATAACGGTGACTGTGTAAATCCTATCGATGTTAACGGCAAGAATGTTGTGGTTATCGGCGGTGGTGAAACCGCCTCAGACTGTATCGGTGTCTCCATCAGAAAGGGGGCTAAGTCTGTAACTCAGCTTGACTACCATGAGGAACTGCCTGAAAGTGTGGATATCACCATGGCCTGGCCGGACTGGAGACGCATCAAGAGAACCTCCAGCTCTCATGAGGAAGGCTGTACCCGTCTGTTCTCAACCAATACCCTTGAGTTTAACGGCAAGGGCAAGGTTAAGTCAGTAAAGGTTAACAAGGTTAAATGGACTGCTCCCCGCAAGTTCGAGGGTATCGACGGCACTGAATCCTCTATTGATGCAGATGTAGTTCTGATTGCCATGGGCTATGCTCATCCATCAGCTTCTCTGGTTAAGGAGTTTAATCTTGAGACCGATCAGAGAGGTAATATTCTGGCTAAGACCGAGGGTGAGGATGCCTTCAGAACCAGCAATCCTAAGGTATTTGCCGCAGGCGACGGCCGAAAGGGCCAGTCTTTAGTGGTTTATGCCATTGCCGAGGGCAGAAGGTGCGCTGAGTCAGTTAACGCCTATTTAAAAAAATAAGAGTCCTCTCTTAAGTTTAAAGCTCATTTCTCGTGTTTCACTCTGACATAGGTTGGGAAATGAGCTTTTCTTTTGCCTGTATCTAAGCTAAACGATAGACATCGTCCGGAGTAATACAGTTTCCTTTGGAAAAGATTTCCCAGTCGGTAATATCCTCAAAAGAATAGGTACCGATATCGCCTTCTCTGATTCCCTTAACGTAGTAGGCCTCCTGAGTAAGCTCAGCTACAATGGAATCCTTTCTGATCTCCTTAAGTTCAAACCAAATATGCTCTTTCTCTGAGTTTTCCTCAATGAACTCCTCATCTTTCTGCAGGGCGATTTTGACAATGATGACATTCTCTTTGTCCTCTGCAGCCTTAATCATATAAGGAAGTCTTTCGATAGCCAGATCGCTCATGCGCCTTGTCTCTTCGTTGGAAATCATGAACATTGGATTCTCCTCAAGATAAGGATCAAACTCCTGTATTGGGCTGTATTCTCTTGCCTCCTCATCATCTGGGCCCATATACATCATAAGTACATAGGTATCCTCACTGTGATAGTTATCCTCATCTCCTGCACGATCCTCCACGGTACCAACGGTAGCCTGAGGATAGAACTTTAGGGCTTCCTTCCATTCCACTGCAGTACATACCAGATATCTGTCAGCGGCCTGAGCAATAAAGACGCCTTCACCAGGTTCTATCCTTTCGTCATTATCAAGCATTCTGAAGGCAAAGGCTTCGATAATACGGTAATGATCCTCATATTTTTCTCTGTTTGAGCAGAGAATTTCCAGCTCATAAAGACCGCAGCGCCTGAGCCCGTGAGTGTGCAGCCAGATCTCATCATCGCCATTGGATACAGCCTGTACAGTAAAGAGATATCTTGGAGAAGGGAGTGTTTTGGCTTTTGCTGCAAAGGAGACCCATTTGCCTGAGAGAAGCTTTTCGGCAGGACAGTCCATTACTGCAAGGATTTCGTCTGGGAACAGGGCATTGATGATACGGAGCTGATCGTAAAAGCATCTGGTGCTGCTGCCTTTAAACTCCATACTGATACCAAGGCCCATTCTGGCTTCATCAATCTGTTTAAGCTCTTCCTCTGAGAAGGCATGAGCCGGTCTTACCATGTCAGGAATATCAATATCGGTTGGATCGAGATCTACCTCGTAGACATTATCATCAAGTCTGAGAGTAAGAATCAGACCTCTGTCCTCATCTGCAGTGATATTCTCAATCTGGATATCCTTATTCTGCATCAGATTTTCAAGTGGCTTTTTAGGATCATGCATATCCTCTTCTTTGTTTGGAATGATAATCATGTAGGAAGCTTCTTTCACTTTGTTTTTCCTTATGAAACTTAATTGTTCAGATTGTTGTATTTGAATGTAAGTAAACCGAGGACCACTCTATACCTTAAGACTTAGGCTTATGATATGAGCTGAAGCTATGTCCAGCAGGGGGGCATTATGAACGCAAGGGAAGATAAGATAAAAATTCAGATCTGCCAGAAGGTATCTGCCAGATCTGAGAGAATCTGATACTACTGAATATCAGAGAGGGAATAGGATTTAAACATTAGGCTGAGCTATTCAACCAGTTCCTTGAACTCGGCATAGCCTTCCTCATCCATTCTGTCGTATGGAATGAATTTCAGGGCTGCACTGTTGATGCAGAAACGGATACCGCTCTTATCCTTTGGACCGTCGGTAAAGAAGTGACCAAGATGGGCATTGCTGGTTTTACTGCGGACTTCAATACGCTGACGGTTATCGCTGTCATCGTGATGCAGAGAGACTACGGACTGATTGATTGGCGCACTGAAAGCAGGCCAGCCGCAGCCGGATTCATATTTGTCGGTGGATTTGAAAAGTGGGGCTCCGGTGATTACATCCACATAGATGCCTTTTTCAAAATGTCTGTCGTACTCACCTGTGAATGGTTTTTCAGTAGCGCTTTTCTGGGTAATCTCATAAGCTTCCTCGGAGAGTTTTTCCTTTATGGCTTCACGCTTATCAACGGTATATTTATCCTTGTCTATAAAGCGGCTGTTGTCCGCCTTTAAATCAGCCAGGGAGAAAAAATCCACATGGCAGTAGCCGTCAGGATTCTTCTTAAGATAATCCTCAGCCTCAAAGAAGTTCTCAAGAGTTTTTATCTCCAGTGCAAACTTCTCCTCGTACTTGCGCTGCTCATAGTCGACTACCTTTCCGATGGTAGCTAAATCTGACTCGTCGGTGTAGAAGATACCGGTTCTGTACTGAGTTCCAAAATCCTCTCCCTGATGATTTACAGCAACAGGATCGATAATCTTGAAGAACTGGGTTAAAAGAGTCTCCAAGGTTACTCTGTCGGTATCATAAACCACCTCTACGGTTTCAGCTGCACCGGTATTGCCGGTCTTAACTTCCTTATAGCTTGGATTTTCCACTTTTGAATTGGCATAGCCGCTTTTTGAGGATACAACTCCATCTATTCTTGAATAGTACTCTGATACGCCCCAGAAACATCCGCCTGCAAGATAAATTGTCTTAATACTCATTTTTCTTTCTCTTACCTGTTTTATATAGTTATGAGGACAGGGATAATTCCCTGTCCTGGGTTTAATAATTGAATTTAGAAGGCTGGTACCACAGCACCGTCATACTGTTTTTCAATATACTTTTTAACATCAGCTGAGGTTAACTCGCTGATAACCTTTTTCAGATCCTCATCCTTGGCTGCACTCTTGTTGGCAATTACAAGGTTTACGTATGGAGAGTCCTTCTGCTCAATGAACAGAGCATCACGGGATGGATTCAGATTTGCACCTAAAGCATAGTTGGTGTTGATAACTGCAGCGTCAACATCTGATAGGGCACGAGGCAGCTGAGGTGATTCGATCTCTTTGAACTGCAGGTTCTTAGGATTTTTTACAATGTTGAAGGTGGTAGCATCAATTGCATTTGGATCCTCAAGAGTAATCAGACCGGCGCTCTGAAGCAGAAGCAGGGCTCTGCCGGTATTGGTTGGCTCGTTAGGAATGGCAAGTACAGAGCCGTCCTTCAGTTCTGAAAGACTCTTGTATCTGTTTGAGTACAGTCCTAAAGGTTCAATATGGATACCGGCAACTTCTACCAGATTCTTCAGGTTATGATCCTTTTCAAACTGTTCATACCATGGACGGGAGGCAAAGTAGTTGGCGTCAAGCTGACCGTCTTCAGTGGTCAGAAACGGCTGGATGTAATCGTTGAAGATTACCACTTCAAGATCAACGCCCTGCTCTTTAAGCTTTGGCTTGATGTACTCTAAAACCTCAGCATGAGGAATTGGAGTTGCACCGATCTTAATGGTCTTGGCATCTGCGGATAATGATAAGAATGAGGTTGCAGCGAATACAAAAGAAGCTGCTAATACAGAAATTCTGCGCATAATAGTCTTCCTATGATTAAAAAATCTTAGTTAAAAATAAAACTGGTTAAACTGTAAAAAGATGTAAATTTAAAATTTGAAAAGGTGATTTACATGCACATGAGAGTGCAGCTGCGACAGGTACACATTGAAGAGGTATAGAAAGGATTTGCAGAAACATATGACTCTGTGTTTGCTGAGGACAAAACTGCTAAGACAGTTTTGTAAATCCGTGTAACTTTTTTCATAAATATCTCCTGTCATTTATAGTCTATGTGCTCATACTATCATTAGGATTTTATTAGTGCTAATTCTATTTTTTAATAAGTAAATATAGTTTTAAGCTATAACTGAATTTAGAAAAATCTGACAAGAAAAAACAAAAATGGCGATCATCTGATCGCCATGTGGATAGTAATACTGAGCTGCTATTTCTTTAAGGCCAGAGCCTTATCTTCATAGATGAGGGCATTGGCTTTTCTGAAGAAATCAGTTGCTTCTTTAACCTTTTCAAGATTGGTCAGAATGGTTCCGATTCTGATATAGATATCAGTGCCAGGTTCAATGGCCAGAGCTTTCTTATAGTCATCAAGGGCGTCAGGCATCAGACCGGCTCTGAACTCAAGGTTACCCATGGCCTTCAGCAGCGGCAGATTAACCTGAGCTGAGATTATATTCTTTGAAGCGTATTTCTTCAGGAAAATCAGAACCTCAGGAACCGCAACTTCCCAGCTGGCAATCGAGTCAACAAAGACCGGATCCACTTCTTCCTTCATCAGATCAAGAGCCAGAGTCTGAGCTTTATCTGGATTACCGAACTTAAGGTATTTATAGATGATAGCTCCCATGATCTTGGAATTTCTCTTATCCTCGCGGCTGAGCTCCTTATAAATCTGCTCCACCTTTTCTGTAGAGTCAGCCTCCTTAACCTCCTTCTGAAGATACCTGATGTAATAATTGCGGGCATCTTCCTTGGTTAAGGCCTTGAGCTTGATAAACTCCTTGCTGTTATCATAGATTTTCTTGTAATCCTCGGTTGCAAGGTAGCTATTTATATACAGCTGACTTATGTATTTATTCTTTATGGCTCCCTTCATATCATCAAGGTACTCTAAAGCAGCCTTGGCATTACCGATATCAAGATTCAGCTTTGCTCTTACAATATCAGCAGCAAGCTTAGCCTGTCTGCCTCTGCTCTGGGCCTCATCCAGTGCGGCGCGGGTGAAGTCATACTGTTCGATGGCAAAGGCGGCCTGAGCTGCCACCAGCAGAGATTTTTCACTCATTTTCTTAAGAGGACTGGTATGTTTTAAAAGTCCCAGACTCTGTTCGAACTGTCCCTGACTGAAATCGATATAAGCTTCATCCTGTGCTGAGAGTTTCTTGTTGAAAGCTCTGTTTTTAAAGCCATCCCTAATACGGGATGGTATGTTCAGGATTTTCTTTAGGAGCACGTACAGTATGAAGAGCAGCAGAATTGAAAGAACGTAAATTACAATGGCTGTATTTACTGAGGTTTCAATGATTCTGTCGCCGAACACAATGTGCACAAAACCCTGTGTATCAGCCAGCATTGGTCCTACAAAGACTGCAACACTGGTAAACAGGATTAAAATCAGAATTTTAATCATCAGACGCCTTCCTTGTTTTCAGTCTTATTGATCTCTTTAGCCTGTTCTGCGGAAGTCTTTTTCATGCCGTTCTTTTGGTTTTCTGCAGCATCCTTTTTTAAATCTGCCTTAGCTTCAGGAGCTGAGCTCTGAACTGCCTTGGTGTTTGTGGCTTTTTCATTCTGCTTCTGCTGGTTCTTGTACAGATTGAATCTGTGCTGAGCATGAGCATTGAACAGAGGAACACTGGTAAGCTGATCTGGTTTACCTGCGGCAATGTTTATCTTTGAGATTTCATCGATAACCTCAAGATTGGTGGTTACATTGGTATTGTTGATATCGTAGTAGGCTGAAATATGCTTTTTGATTTCATCGAGATTGTGGGCAAAGCTTTCCTGGTCTTTGTTGAACAGGGCAATCTTGGCTAAAAGAATCTCTGTCTTGATGTTCTGCAGCAGAATTGCTGACTGTTCGGGTGACAGATACTGGTTAACCACTCCATCGCTGCGTCTTCTTACTTCAACAAAGCGAGAGGAGAATTCCTTGAGACTGGTTAAGAGGTTCTCCTTCCAGTCACTGATATTGTCTGTGGTTGTATCTGTTTTCTTGTAGGAAGCTTTTTTCTGAGCTTCAGTTAAAAACTCGTTCAGAGGCATGCCGTCTACATTGTCATACACACTGTCCAGCTTATAGAGAATACCTCTTGAGTCTACATGCTCAATCTTCTTTAAGGAGAGAATATCTTTACTGATAGCCTCTCTGATCTGGTTGATTGCAGGTTCATCAATCTTGACTAAAAGGGTGTCTGCCTGATGAAGATTCAGGAGAACGCCCTCGATGTTGTCACTGAAGCTTAAGATGTTCTGGGCGTTTGAAACCAGGAAGTAGCTCTTGGCAATCAGCCAGTCGTTAGGATTTCTGTCCTCATAGTCATTGAGACGAATGTTGACGGCTTCAGTCTGTCTGGCTGCCTTTTCAACTGTTTTCTGCAGAGTTTCCTGCTGATTCTTTAGAATATTGTTCTGATTCTTAAGCTCATCATTGGCAGCAAGAAGATTGTTTACTCTCTCATCCTTTGCCTTAATCTGATTGTAGAGGTCATTTATCTTGGATTCGGTTGCACTTACATTGGAGCTGGACTGCTGAATCTGCTGCTGTATCTCCATGATGTCGCTGTATTTTTGCTGATCAAAGTAGTAAGCGCCGTAGGCTCCTGCACCGATTACCAGTATCAGCGCGAAGGTGAGCAGATTAACTCTGGATTTTAAGGAGGATACCTGAGGTGTCAATCTGTCATATTCTGTAGCAGGCACAACCTGCTGTGGCTGTTCATCGTTCATGTGTAAAGGTTCTTCCTTTTTCTGTAGTTCTGTTTTTATTTCTGTCTTTACTGCTTCAGCATCTGCTTTTTTAGTATCGTCCTTGATCCTGTCTGAGGAATTATCTGAAGAGGAACTGTTCTGATTCAGCTTTAACTTAGGATCTGGGCCTTTCCCTGCAGAAGCTGAATTTCTGCTGTTATCAAAGGTATGTTTGTGTTCCGTAAAGGAATGCTCTGGTTTCTTTGCGGCAGAATTTTTAGGTTCTGAGTCTAATAGAATCTTAGCCTGATTGAGGGTAGCGTCAACTTCTCTGTTTAACCTTGCCTGTACCAGCTTGTCATGACTGTCTGGTACCGCTCCTTTCTTTGCTTCACCTGCCTTATTTGCAAATGAATCCTTTATGTTTGCCTTGTGATCGTTAGACATATGCTTTATCTCTACTCTAAGCAAAAGAATTGTATCTTTTATGATACCATGTATATATTCTATTTATATGAATAAGCAAGATTTTGTACTTTGACAAGTAGCTACTGATCACTTTTTTGAGTAAATTCGTAGTATATTTTGTTAAAATTAGATTTCGTGTAGATTTCTAATAAAAACTTTCCAAAGAGGCATAGCTTTAATATGGATAAAGCTCAATTTGAAAAAAGATTTTCAAAGGTGAGTTCTTTTAATAGAGGCCGTTTTGCTATTGCCCGTCAGATCATGACCAAGAATGTAAATGAGGTTCTTGATCTGGTTCCTATACTTATTCACTACAACCATCCCGCAATTCCCGGCTACAGAAAAAATGGCGTGCCTTTCGGTATCGACATGTTCACTCCGAATGACTTTCAGCGTAAGTATCTTCAGGACAGAGGCATTGATCCTGATGAAAAAACTGAATCCTTCTGGCCTGTTTATGCCCTTTATGCCATGGGAAGTACCTCCTCTATTGCTCAGGGCCAGAAATCCGATCTGGATATCTGGGTCTGTGTAAGTAAGGATCTCCCTCATTTTGAGATGAATCTTCTCGCTGAAAAATGCAGATTCATTTCCTCTTTCTGCAAAGCTCTAGGCGCGGATGTTAACCTCTTTGTTACCGCGGAGAACCGTTTTATCAGCGGTGAACACGGTACTATGGATACAGAGGACTGCGGTTCGGCACAGTCTCTGTTCCTTTTAGATGAATTCTACCGCTCATCTTTCAGAATCTGTGGACGTTACATTGTCTGGTACATGATTTCGGTTGAGGATGAGCTCAGAGATTATGCCTCTGTGGTTGAGGATTTCTATAAGCTTGACTGGCTGATTAAGGAGCAGTGGTTTGACTTCGGTTCTGTTGCCAAGTGCTCTCCTGTTGAGTACTTCGGTTCCGGCATGTGGCTGGTTTACAAGGGTATTGACCATCCTCTAAAGGCTCTTTTAAAGATTATTCTGATGGAAGCTTATGCCTCCGAATATCCTCATACTATTCTGATGTCCATGGATCTGAAGTCCTCGGTCATTTCAAGTAGAACTTTTGGTCTTGGTCATGATTCCTACTATCTTCTTTATAAAAAGGTATCCAAGTATCTTTCTAAAATAGGGGATAGGGATCGACTCGAGCTTGTAAGAAAATGTTTCTATTTAAAGCTTCTTGAGGCCATTGACGGTCAGCCTCAGAGTAAGCTGCTAAATAAGCGCAAGATTCTGATGCGAAGAGTTGCAAAGCTTTGGGACTGGTCATCCTCCTATATTGAAAAGCTGTCTTCAAAGAAGAATCTTAATCTCTCTTCTATCAAGCGTTTTCAGAATCAGCTTTTAGAGTCTCTGTTAAAAAGTTACAAGGCACTGCTGCGATTCTCTGTTACCCACGGAATTGAATACGCCATTACCTCCGATGATGCAGGTGTTCTTTCAAGAAAAATCTACGCCTCCATTGACAGGTATCCTGGCAAAATCATGCAGTCGTACAGTGAAGTTAGCAACTTCATGGAAGAGGAGACTCTCTCTTTAATTATGCCATCAGAAAACACTGTCTGCAGACACGGCTGGCATGTTTATCCATGTGCAATCGACAATATTGATCTGTTATCCACAAGAGTCGTTTATATTGCTCCGCGTGCCGTGGAAATGGTGGCATGGCTTACAGCCAACCGTGTGCTGACATCTCGTACAAAGGTTTATGTGTCAGCCAGAAGTTCTTCTGTGGATTACAAGAAAATCAAAAGACTTGCGGATGACATTGACAGATTCTTTTTCTCAAAAAAGATTAAGGTAAGAGAGGATGATCTCAGAAAGGCTCGAGATGTAGTTAAATCTATGGTGGTGATTAACTTTGAAAATGACATCACCAAAAAGTTCCTGATCTCAAACTCTGACCTTGAATTGGGAGATACCCTCTCCTGCGGTCGACAGAAAATGTGTCTGATTGGCTCCATCGATGTAATCTCCCTCAATACCTGGGGAGAGCTTACATGTCATTCCTATTCTGACGGAGAACTTGGAGTTGTTGAGCTTCTGGCAACAATCCTTAGAAGCAGTGCTCTGACTGTTATCCCTCGTGAAAATATCGACCTTGAAAAAATTCTGAAGGTCTGCAGTTATTCTGATGAACATGGTGATCTGATCCGCTATGATCTGGAGTCGACCATCAAGGGTATCTTAGGCTGCTACAGTGATTATGAGTCAACCTATGTATTCAATGTTTCTCATAATACTTATGAGGCCAGAGTCAATGAGGACAGCAATGACGTTTCAATTATCAGAAGAAGCATGTTCCGTGCCTCTGATGATGACGTAACAATCCTGTCACGTTTTGGTATGAGACCTGAGTACGCGCTTCAGGTTCCAGCCTCCGTTGAACATCATGCTACCATCGGCATTATGCAGTATTTCTTTGCCCGGGAGCAGGAAGGCTGGAAAATCTATATCGTCAATGAGCGAAATGAAGTTAAGATTTTCTACGGGTTCAATGGCTCCCGTGCCGCACTGGTAAACTCTATTAACAGATACTACACATCTCTGTCTGAGTCGAATACAACCAAATCAACCCTGAATTTCAATCTTCCACAGTATTTTGTACTTGGAAATGATCAAAAATCGATCCATCCGTTCACAATTTCCAATAAATAGTGCCAAATTGGATCATTTTGGATATACTTTCAGTGAAAGTATGAATTTTTTTTCATTACTCTTAATTTAATAGGTTAATCAAATTGAATAAATTTATTGCATTACTGTCTATAACTGTTGCAACACTTTTTCTGTATGGCTGTGGAATTAAAGGCCCTCTTTACATAGAAAAAGATCCTCAGACTCAGACCCAAAAGGCAGATGGTGAGCAGCAGCTTGGTACTCAAGAGAATAATCAGACAAATGTCTCTGCAGGTCAGAGCGTGCTTTAGTAGAATTCAAAAAGGTAGTTAACCCGTCTGTGTCGAATGATACGCCCAATTGACTAATGGATTTGTAAAATGGATTTCTTTGGCTTTAAAGATTCAGATTTGTATGCGGAATCTGTAAAGATTACCGATATTGCATCACAGTATGGAACCCCTCTCTACGTATATTCAAAGGCAACCCTCTCAAAACACATGGAGGCTTTTGAGTCTGCACTTAAGCGTCGGAATCATCTGGTCTGCTTTGCGGTAAAAGCCTGCTCAAATCTTGCTGTCCTTAATCTTATGGCAAAGCTCGGTGCCGGTTTTGATATTGTCTCAGAAGGTGAACTTCGTCGTGTAATCGCAGCAGGAGGTGATCCTTCAAAGGTAGTCTTCTCTGGTGTAGGCAAGAGTGAAAGTGAAATTGAGTTTGCGCTTTCGCAGAAGATAAACTGTCTGAATATTGAATCTCCTGAGGAGATTGATACCGTTATAAAGGTTGCCAGAAGACTAAATGTTGTGGCTCCGGTAGCTCTGAGAGTTAATCCTGGTGTCGATGCCAAGACTCATCCTTCAATTTCCACCGGTCTTAAGAACAACAAGTTCGGTGTAAGTGAAGAGCTGGCCTTTGATCTTTACAGAAAAATGTCGCTAGAGCCATGCCTGAAAGTTTCAGGTATCGACTGTCATATCGGTTCACAGATGACCTCTGTTGATCCTATAATTGAAGCTTCAGATAAACTTATTTCTCTATATAATAAGTTGGTGGCAGCAGGAATAAAGGTTGATCACATTGATATCGGCGGTGGACTTGGGGTTATCTATGATAATGAGACCCCTCCAAGCCCTGAGGAGTATCTGACTCCAATCTTAAAGAAGCTGGAAGGTCTGGATGTTGCACTGTACATTGAGCCAGGACGCGCCATGGTTGCCAATGCAGCAGTGCTTTTAGCCAAGGTTTTATACCAGAAGGATAATGGCGATAAGCATTTTGTGATAACAGATACTGCAATGAATGATATGATACGTCCTGCACTTTATGGCGCTAAAATGACTATCGTAAATGCAACCAGGCATTCAGATACAGCTGCTGTAAAGTCCGATATTGTAGGCCCTATCTGTGAGAGTGACGATTTTTTAGGTAAGGATCGTTCACTTAGTGTAAAGAATGGAGATATCCTGGTGGTAAGAGGTGCTGGAGCCTACGGCTCCTCAATGGCCTCAACCTACAATACCCGCCGTCTGTGTGCAGAGGTGATGGTTGATGGAGACAAGTCTGTTCTCATCAAGAAGAGACAGGCCTTCGAGGATATCTGGAAGGATGAAATTATTCCGGAATAAAAAGGATTAGCATGATTTTTAAATTTTCCAAAATGCAGTGCTGCGGCAACGATTTTATGTTTGTTGACGCCATTACTCAGAAAGCGTTTTTCTCTCCTGAACTTATAAAAAAGCTTGCTGACAGACATTTTGGAATTGGTTTTGATCAGCTGATTCTGGTAGAACCTCCTTTTGATCCTGAGGTGGATTTTCATTTCAGGATCTTCAACTCAGACGGTACCGAAGTTCAGATAGGAGCTAATGCCGCTGCCTGTTTTATTCATTTCGTCATCGAACACAAGCTTACTGCCAAAAATGATCTTCTGGTAAGTTCCGCTTCAAGACTTCTTGAAGTCAAGCTTAACGAGGATGGTTCTGTACGTGTGAATGTCGGTGCCCCTTCTTTAGCTCCTGAGGATATTCCATATGCCTCACTGCATACCTCTGATACTTATCCTTTCAGGTTCAAGGATGGAGAGGAACTGTCTCACAGTGTTGTTTCCATGGGTAATCCTCACGCTGTTTTCTTTGTGGATGATCTGAAAAAGATTCCTCTTGAGAAGTATGGTAAAGAGGTTGAATCTGACGAGAAATTCCCTGAAAAGGTGAATGTAAGCTTTGTAAAGGTCGAATCAGAGCATGAAATAACTCTTAAGCTCTTTGAGCGTGGCTGTGGAATTACCCTTGCAAACGGAACCTGTGCCTGTGCATCCTGTGTCAGCGGAATTATTTCTGGAAAGCTTTCTTCCCCTGTAAAGGTAAAAATGCCAGGGGGAATAGCCCAGATTGAATGGAAGGGCGGAAAAGAGCCGGTCTTTATGACAGTTTCAGAGATCTCACGCGTGTACGATGGCACATTCAGTGTCTAGGTACTACTGATTCTGTTCTCTCCGTTATGTCTAACTCTAATGCCATATCTCTGATTGACTTTAACTGAACGATTTCCTTAAGAATATCGCTTCCTTTTCAATTAAGTTACAAGCTGAATACTTCATTTTTTTGGCTGAGTTTCTTTTTTTTGTGATGGCTGATCCTTACCTCTGTATTTTTACTTTTCCAACTCTTTATTATTTTTTCCTGTGCTAAAATCTTAGACAGAAACAGTAACGAGGCGATTATGAAGAAAGATGTTTTGTTTTTAACCATGCCCAAGAACTTAAGAAATTAAGTTCTACCCATTTACCAAATCATCTATAGTTTTCACAACTGTAGGGAGATCTTTAAAAGTCTGTTTGTCACGT
>ONFP01000005.1 GCA_900317105.1 uncultured Succinatimonas sp.
TTGATTTACTAAAAGACATCACTTGGGAAGTGGTGCCCGGGGTCGGAGTCGAACCGACACGGAAGTATAAGTTCCGAGGGATTTTAAGTCCCTTGTGTCTACCAATTTCACCACCTGGGCATTTAGTGGAGGCGCGTTCCAGAGTCGAACTGGACTTCGCGGATTTGCAATCCGATGTATAACCGCTTTACTAACGCGCCATCAACATTGGAGCGGGAAACGAGGTTCGAACTCGCGACCCTAACCATGGCAAGGTTATGCTCTACCAACTGAGCTATTCCCGCATCCGATGTGTGCCATTATAAGGGATTATTTTTTTATGTCAACAAAATATTTCAATTTTTTTTGTCTTTTTTTATTTTTAACGTATTGTTATTAAACATTATTTGTATTTTTTAGCTTTATAAACGGCATAAAAATCAGCTGTGTATAATATGCTATTCTTTTACATGCAGATTAAAATATGTTTATTCTATTAGTCGACATACATAAACGTTTTTCCCTCTTTTTCTAGTCCCTGTTTTTTTCTTTTGGTACAATTCTTCTGTAAGGAGAATTCTATGCCACATTTCAATGATGAGTCTTTACTTGACAGTTATGATCAAAGACCATCTACATCAAACGTTTCTTTAAGCGATTCCTACTCAGAAGACAGACCTTCTGATGGTTCCTGGAGTGTTTCTGAGTTTCTAAAACAGACCGATTCCTTTTTTAAAACCTTAGGTCCCTTTGTTATATACGGAGAGATTTCTGAGATAAAAAACTACAATCACATTTACTTTAAGCTCAAGGATTCCACTGACGGGGCTACTCTAGACTGTGTTATGTGGCAAAGCTACAGTCATAGACTTAATTTTGAGCCTAAATCAGGAGATAAGGTCGAACTAAGCGGAAATATCAGTCTTTTTACCAAAAACGGTCAGTTTAAATTTATAGCTCATTCCATGAGAAAACTTGGAATTGGTTCGATTATGGAGAAATTAAATGAGCTTAAAAGAAAACTGGATTCTCAGGGGTATTTTTCAAGACAGAAAAAGACTATTCCTCAGTTTGTGAATACAGTCGGAATAGTTACATCTGCGGACGGAAGAGCAGTTGGAGATATTATCAAGACCATTGAACATAGAAATCCTCTGATTAACATTATTATCTATCCATCTCTGGTTCAGGGGGCAAATGCACCTCAGTCTCTGATAAGTGCTCTAAATCTTGCTATTGAACATAATAAATGCGATGTAATCATTATCGGCCGAGGAGGAGGCTCATTTGAAGATCTTCTGGCTTTTTTTGATGAGGAGCTGGTAAAGGCTGTTGCAGACTGTCCAATTCCTATTATCTCTGCAGTTGGCCATGAGGCGGATTATGCCTTTACCGATTTTGCCGCTGATATGAGAGCGGCAACTCCTACCAGAGCTGCTGAATTTGTTTCATCTGTTCTGAAATCTGATCTTTATTATGCGGTTGAACAGTATGTAAAAAGACTTACAGACGCAATCTACAGAATATATGATTATGAGAGTATGAATCTTGATCATCTGTGCAGCAGACTTAAGAACTCTTCTCCTGAACTATATGTTGAGAATATCTCAAAACAGGTTGATCTTCTTGTTAACAGAATGGAAGGATCTTGTTTAGACAGATTAACGGACTATGAACGTCGCTTAAATACTCTAAAAAACCGTATTTCAGTTTTTGAGCCTTTATTTTATATCGAGCAGGAAGTATCAAAGGTAAAAAACTGTATGTTCAGACTTAATTCTGCGCTTGATCGGGATTTAACTCTAGTTAGTGATCGTCTGAATTATGAGAACAGACTGTTTTCTTTGAACAATTTGATTGATAAGAGACTAGGAGCTTTAAATGATCGACTAAAGTCTCTTGTTAACAGGGCAAATCAGTCAAATACTGATGACAACCTTAACAATCTGAATCAGAACTTTATAAGAACGATTACAAAGCTGTCTTCTTTAAATCCTCTGTACATTCTAAACAGGGGATACTCAATAACTTTTGATGAAAATGAGCATGTGGTTAACACTGCGTCTTTAAAAAAAGGCGATGTTATTACTACAATGCTTTGTGACGGCAGAGTAAAATCAGAGGTAATTGATATTCAGAAAAAAGAAAAGGACTCTCAATAAATGAGTTTATTTGTTAAATTTTTCCTGCTGTTGAGCCTCTGTATTTCAGGAGTTCAGGCCAGTACACTTCCTCCAAAGCAGGATAGGCCTGATTCAAAGGATATCATTTTTGATACCTCTACTTATGAAGATGTAATTGATATGTCTTATACCACATCAACATTCCATCTTCCTGCTCTTTGCAAGGATGCTGCATATGCTAAAAGCTGCAGTTTCTTTGAAAATTATTATGTAAGTAAATTTGAGCACGATTATATTGGCTACATCACTGATAACCTGAATTTTGATGATGAAAGCGACGATTTGTTTATCCAGAGAGACATTGCCTATCAGGACGTAACCTTTGATTTTCGTGTGATAAAAGAACTAGGTTTTATGTGTGCAATTGTGCTTGTAAAACAGGAGTTTTTAGATCAGAAAGCAACTCTGACTGATGTATATAACTTTAATCTTGAGACTAAGAAGTTTGTTCATTTTGAGGATCTGTTTGAAGATCCTTCTCTTGCAGCTATGACCTGCTCCAATCTTGTATTCGATAAATTCAAGGAATACGGTTATAAGAACCTTTATCTGATTAAAGCTCAAATAGAAGTCGATCCAAGAAATTTTGTCCTGCTGCCAGACGGTATTGAATTTATCTTTACGAAGGGAACAGTTGCTCCTAACGAAGTAAACTCAAGACTGTTTATCTCTGTAGATGACCTAATTACAGCTAGACCAAAGAAAGAATGGTTCCCATCTATGAAAGGTGAGGTTTTAGGCAGAAAACACGTATCTCACGGTATCAAATCCAAGCTTTTGAATTAATTCCCTCATTGCATATTAGCCTTTTGTTTTTATACAAAAAATAATCCTAATCGAAAAAAAACAAAGTTTTTTGATTTTTTCGATTATCTAATGAAAACTGAGCTTCTATTGTAGGATTTTGTATATAGAAAACGGAGTACAAAAAAATGGCTAGAGCATTTAGCTTTAGCCATCTTTTTTTAGTTTAAACTCTGCTTTCTATGCTTCTTCAGGAAGCTTACCCTGCATTGTCTTGTTTACAATGTTTGCAACACATGAGTCAGACCATACATTCAGTGAGGTCTCAATCATATCAATTACAGCGTAAACCGGCAGAATGATTCCCATCAGAGTTACAGGAATGTTCATTGAAGAGACCAGTGACAGGGTTAGGAAATAGCATCCCATTGGTACACCTGCATTGCCAACTGCGGCAAAGGTAGCGATGAATACCCAGGCAAGCATGGTATCAAATCCAATTTCAATACCGGCATTCTGCATCAGATAAACAGAGGTTATCAGAATGAAGGCAGCACAGCCGTTCATATTAATGGTTGTGCAGATTGGCAGAACAAATCTTGAAACTCTTCTGTCTACATGCAGATTATCTTCAGCTGATGCCATGGTAACAGGCAGTGTACCTGCAGATGATTTGGAGAATAGCGCAACTGCAAGTGCAGGCAGCATTCCACGGGCAATCTTGATAGGATTAAGTCCTTTGATCAGAAGTATCAATGGCAGAATTACAAACATCTGAATCAGGTTTGAGCTGATAACAACTCCAAAGTAGGTTGCAAGACCGCCTAAGATTATTCCTGCCTCAAGCTGAGTAACCAGCTGAGCAGTGAAAGCCATGATGCCTAATGGCAGAATATTGATCAGCCAGTGGATCAGGATGAATAACAGTTCCTGAAATCCAGAGATTACAGAAATCAGAGCCTCCTTGTTTTTGCTCTCCTTCATTGTGGCAATTCCAAGACCAAAAGCCGCTGCAACCAGCAGAATTGAAAGTACATTACCGGCAACAAATGGCTGCAGAAGATTATTTGGAATAATGTTCTGGATGTGCTCTAGATATGACAGTGATTCATACTTGGTTACCACATCAGCAGCACTGGATGATAATGCTGCTGGTACGTTTGCAGGCTTTATAACCGCAAACAGCACAGCTCCTAAAAGGGCTGCCAGGATTGTAGTCAACAGTGTATAAAAGATGGTATGAGCAAATATGGAGCCACCTTTAGAATTCTTTGAAAGATTTGCTAAAGTTGAGATCAGTGATACAGCAATAATTGGCACTGCAATAAAGCTGAACAGTCTTGTAAATACTGTTGCAATAAAGTCCATTACTGCATTTATGTCTGTATTACCTGCAAAACCGATTAAGGATCCAACAATCAGTGCTCCTATGTATAAGGTTGCTGTGATTGCTCTGCCTTTTCCGCTAACTTTAGATAGGGCAGTAGCGGCTGCCGCATGAATTCTAGATGTTCTGAAAAGCATAGTTTAGTCCTGGTGATATAGAGCTGTTGATAGATATCTGTCGCCACTATCAGGAAGAATAACCACAATCAGCTTGTTTGCGTTTTCTTCCTTCTGTGCCAGCTTAATAGCTGCACTGATGGCTGCACCTGAGGATATACCAATGAAAAGACCTTCTGTCTGAGCAAGAATTCTACCGTTATCAAAGGCTTCATCATCAGTAATGTCTATTACTTCATCTACGACGGTTTTATCGTAGATCTTAGGAATAAAGCCTGCAGAAATACCCTGAATCTTATGTGGTCCGGCATTTCCTCCGTTTAACACTGGAGAAGAAGCTGCTTCTACACCATAGACCTTAATGGTGCTGTTTTTCTCTTTCAGGAATTTACCTGTGCCGCTTACCGTACCGCCAGAACCTACAGATGCAACAAATATGTCTACTTTACCGTCAGTATCATTCCAGATTTCAGGACCAGTTGTCTCATAATGGGCCTTAACATTAGCCTCGTTTTCAAACTGCTGAGGAATAAAGGTATTGTCAGAGGCTGCTGCAAGTTCAGTTGCCTTTTCAATCGCTCCTTTCATTCCCTTTGATCCTTCGGTTAGAACCAGTTTTGCACCGTAGGCTCTCAGAATATTACGTCTTTCAACTGACATGGTTTCAGGTAGAACCAGTGTAACATCCAGTCCAAGATTTGCACATACCAGTGCCAGACCGATACCTGTATTGCCTGATGTTGGTTCATAGATCTTTGTATCTTTGTTGATCTTGCCAGATGCCAGAGCTTCTTTAATCATGTAAAGTGCAGCTCTGTCCTTAACTGATCCTGATGGATTTAAGGCTTCAAATTTTGCAAAGATTCTGCCTTTAAGATTGAATTTCTTCTGCAGGTTGGACAGTTCAACCAGAGGAGTATTGCCAATTAGCTCAATGGCGGACTTGTAATACTTCATGTTACCTTCCTTGTTAAATCTATTCATTTATTTAATATGTAACCATATTGAGTAACATATTCAAATAGGGAATTTTTTTTACATTAATGTTTGCACTATAAAAGAGCAGAATACAGATAAATATCTTTGTAAATCAATAAGAAAAATATATCTTGGAAGAGAGCAATTTTATAAAAAAATAAATGTTTGCTTTTGGATCATATTCTTTGTAAAAAAACGTAACATAAAAGTAAAATTGGATATAATACAAATAATTACGTATGTTAAAATTTTTTTACAGTTAAGATTTCGGTGTTTAATCAGGTAGATAAAGAATACTCATGCAAGATAACAACTGCTTTCCTTTGAACATGATTGAAAGGATCACGTCACATCCTGAAAATTATCGTTTACTGGAAAAAATTCCTCTGACTATAACAGGTGTAGATACTCATTTCCCTGTAGTTCTCAATGAGCCTCATCCAAATGAAAAGGTTTATTCTGTTGTCTTTTTAGATACAGAAACCACCGGTATGGATCCTGTTAAGAATAAAATCATTGAGCTGGGGATGGTTAAAGCTACTTTTTCCTTAGACAGAAAACTACTTTTGACTGTCGACAGATATTATGATGAGTTTGAGGACCCAAACGAGCCTATTCCTCCAGAAATCACAGAACTTACCCATATCACAGATGATATGGTTGCAGGCCATCACTTTGATGATGAAATGGTGGCTAGATTTCTTACAGGAAGACCTCTTGTGGTTGCTCATAATGCTGCTTTTGACAGACCTTTCTTTGAAAAACGTTTCAAGTCTTTAACGACTCTGTCCTGGGCCTGTTCTCTTAAGGAGATCCCTTGGAAAAAACTTGGTTACTCAAGTGCCAAACTTGAATTTCTGAATATGGTTTTAGGGTATTTCTATGATGCACACAGAGCCTATGTGGATTGTCTTGCTCTTTTATGGATTATGTACAAGGTTCCTGCAGCATTCAGTGAGCTGGTAACTTCTGCCTTAAGCTGCAGCTATCGTGTGATCATTAGAGGAAACACCTTCAAATTCAAGGATAACCTAAAGGAGAAAGGCTTCAGGTTTGATGGCGGTACGGCCAAGACCTGGTCCCGTTACTATCAGGATGAAGATGAGGCGTCCCGCGTAAAGCAGATTATCGAGGATACCTATAAAGACGGTTCAGTGGATTTTGATATCAGAATCGTCGAATATAAAGCCAAGACTCGATACAAATTAGAAAATAACTGATGTTCAATTAAGGAGTATATATGAAAGACATTGTTTCAACCGGTAAGTCCTTTTTCAAGGAATTCAGAGAGTTCGCTGTAAAGGGAAATGTCATGGATATGGCAATCGGTGTGGTAATAGGTACTGCATTCGGTAAGATTGTTTCTTCACTGGTTGCTGATATTATCATGCCTCTGGTTGGTCTTTTTGTTGGAAATATTGATCTTAAGGATCTGTCTGTAACCTTGCAGGATAAAACAGAAACTTCATCTGAAATTGTTTTAACCTACGGTGTTTTTTTACAGAATGTTCTTGATTTCCTGATCGTAGCCTTTGCAATCTTCCTGACCATTAAGGTGATCATCAACCTTAAGAATCGCATCATCAAGGAAGAGGAAACTCCTGCTGAAGCTCCAGCAGATCCTGCTGATGTGCAGTTACTACGTGAAATCAGAGACCTTCTGAAAGACCAGAACAAATAATCTTAAAAACCAGAGGATTTTCTGATCCTCTGGCTCCTTTCTTTAAATTGTCGAATAATTTTTTTCAATTTACCGTTCTTTCACTGAAATATTTTTGTAATAGGAATATAGTTAGTTACAGGTTTTAATTTGTGTTAAGGATAGAGAATAAGTGATTACCAGAGATCAGTTCCTAGGTCTGGACGACAGCAAGCTTGTAAATTTCAAGGATGATCCGAAAAGAATGCTTGTCCTGTTAGGAGACAGAGATGCGGTAAAGGCTTTAGGGCCTTTATTCTCGGATGCTTATGATAATGGCTTTGAGATTAAAATTGCCTCTGCTTACAGAAGCTTTTATAAACAGTTTAAGATTTTTGATGACAAGTTTAACGGTAAACGACCTGTTTTAGACGAAAACGAAGAGCCAATGGATATATCTTCTCTGTCTGCAGAACAGAAGGTATTGGAAATTGTAAGATTTTCCGCAATTCCAGGCTTTTCCCGTCATCATTTTGGTACTGATTTTGACATTTATGCCTCAAACCTTCTGCCAGAGGGAAAACAGCTTGAACTTACTGCAAGAGAATATCAGAAGGGCAATTATTTCTACAAGTTTGATATTTATCTTAAGAATGCTCTGAATAAATTTGGTTTTGTGAGACCTTATACAGGAAAGAATTCAATGGGCTTTGAACCATGGCATATATCTTTTGAAAAGAGAGCCTGTGAATATCTGAACGTGTTCAAACTAGAAGATGCAGTAGAGTATCTTTCTTCATTTAATGAACCCTGGGTACCGTATGCAGTAGAGTATGCAAAGACCCATTATAAAGACCTCATAGGAGCTAAAAAATGACCCAAGATGTTTTAAATACTGTAATTATTGGTTCTGGGCCAGCCGGTTGGACTGCAGCTATTTATGCCTGTCGTTCAGGACTTTCTCCTGTTCTTGTAAGTGGTCCTGAACCTGGCGGACAGCTAACCACAACCCCTGAAATCGGAAACTGGCCAGGAAGAAAGGATGCACCTGATGGTTTTTCTCTTATGCAGTCTCTGCAGGAACATGCTGTATCTCTTGGTACAAAAATGCTATCAGATACTGTTGTAAAGGTTGATTTTAGTGGGGATATTAAAGAGTTAACCTTATCCTCAGGCGAAGTTCTAAAAAGTAAAACCGTGATAATTGCTACTGGCGCCAAAGCTAAGTATCTGGGAATTCCAAGTGAGGAAAACTATAAAGGCAGGGGAATTTCTGCCTGTGCTACCTGTGACGGTTTCTTCTTCCGAAATAAGGTTGTGGCAGTTGTTGGCGGTGGTTCTGCAGCTTTTGTTGAGGCTCTTTATCTTACCAATATGTGCAAAAAGGTTTATCTCATCCACAGGCGGGAAGGATTCAGATCTGAAAAGGTTATGGTTGATAAACTACGCTCTATGGTTGATTCTGGCAAGGTTGAGTTTATCCTCAATGCTCAGATTACTGAGTTTAAGGGAGATGGCTCGAAGCTTACCGGAGTAGAACTGGATGTAAAGGGTGAGAAGAAAGATCTGGCTTTAGACGGTGTGTTTGTTGCAATTGGTCATGCTCCTGCAACTTCTGTTTTCGAAGGTCAGATTGAACTTGAGGAAGGTTATATCAAGACTGGTTTCGGTACTGCAACCTCAACTTCTGCAAAAGGTGTTTTTGCTGCTGGTGACTGTACTGACAGAGTTTACAGACAGGCAATAACTTCTGCAGGTGAAGGCTGTAAGGCCGCGCTAGATGCTGAAAAATATCTATTAGGATAATATATGTT
Source organism: uncultured Succinatimonas sp. (assembly GCA_900317105.1). GTDB lineage: Bacteria > Pseudomonadota > Gammaproteobacteria > Enterobacterales > Succinivibrionaceae > Succinivibrio. The sequence continues at coordinate 8,841 of ONFP01000005.1, forward strand.
ACAGGATATCGGGGATCATCTTTTTAAGAATGAGTTTTCTTTAAAAAGAGCCCCTAAAGATACAGATTTTGTTCTTGCCTTTAAAGACAGAGATGTTTATGTTAAGGGGGATGGAAAGAACACTCCTTTAAAGTTTCCTAGAGCTTATTCTTTTCCTAAGGACAAGCTTATTTATCTTTTCTCTATAGATGAGAATGCCTATTTTCTTTTCAACGATTCCTGTTCCTCTCTTAGTATTGAGGGCTTTGAATGGCATAAGAATACAGTTCTTCGTTCTGATAATCCACGTATAGAGTGTTTTGCCGGTTTTACTGCTTATCATCTTTACAACTGGTACATGAACAATCGTTACTGTGGCAGATGTGGAGCTCTTACCACTCATTCAAAATCAGAGCGAGCCCTGTGTTGTCCGAATTGCGGAAATATTATCTATCCTAAGATTGCTCCTGCTGTAATTGTTGGAATTACTGATGGCGATAAAATCGTGGTTACCAGATATAAGGACAGACCTTATAGAGGTGTAGCTTTAATTGCCGGTTTCTGTGAGATTGGTGAGACTCCTGAGCAGACTGCACATAGAGAGGCAATGGAAGAGGTTGGTCTTAAGATTAAGGATTTAACTTACTGCGGTTCACAGCCTTGGGGGTTGGATAGCAATATTCTATTTGGCTTTATGGCGAAGGTCGATGGTGATACTGCGATTACTCGTGATGAAGGTGAGCTTGCGGAAGCTTTCTGGATCAGCAGAGAGAATATTGATGAGATTCAATCTACCATATCATTAACCAAAACCATGATTAGCAATTTTAAAAAATATGGTTTTGCTCTGAAGAAATAAAATGATTTCAGAAAATTAGTTCTGCTTTGGAGTAAGGCTTTAAATAAAAAATAAAGCATAGGTCTGACCTATGCTTTTGGTGTAATATTCTAATCGTCTTCGGTTGGGTACTGCAGGAACAGTTTTCTTTCAAGACGCAGAAACTTGTAGGCTGTTTTACTTTCTTCTTCAACCTTCAGAGCATCAAATCTTCCGTATCTTACATCGGTCAGAAGCTTGATATCTGACTCTGTTAAATCTTTTAATGCCGCTGTGTACTGTCCTAGGAACTGATTTGCCAGAAGTTCATCCCAAGGATATACAGTAGAGATTGATCTTAGAATAAACATGGATAAGGTATCCAGGCAGATCAGACATTTCTTCTGCAGTAACTGTAGAAAATCCTTTGCAAGTTCTCTGTTTTCGGCGATGTTATAGAAATCCAGTGAAGGTCCGACTGCACCGTCTGTATAGGCAATTGATGCCTTTGACTGATCATCATGTATACGAATGAATTCAGGTTTGATTTCTGCCTGCTCTGAGTTCTTGAGAATAAGCTCCTTCATTTTTTCTGAACAGAGGATAAGAGGCTTTTTATTCATCATGGATAGAATGTCGGTAACATTATCCATGCCGTTTGCCTCCTCACTATCTGGTACATATACACATAAGGTTGCAAATACTTCCTTCTCTGGAGGTCTAATAACCTTGTGTGCATCTGGAGGACACTCTGGATGGTAGCGCTCTGGCATTGACATTTTCTGTATATCTCCTAATTTGTAATCGTATATCCTTGAAATTTTACCAAATTAATTGGTGTAGATTTTAATCTTTGTATATTTAAATTTTCACAGCGCAAATTTTTTTCAAAGTTTTGTGTGGTAGAGTAACGGAGTGTATAAAAAATTGTTGAATTAGCTCTATTTTATGTATTTTTCAATTCACAAATTCTATAATCTCAATTAAAATACAGTATTGCATTACATTTTAATAACTATAAAAAGGAGTTTCTTGTGGAAACCCAGGAAAACGCACTACAGCAGCCTGTAGAAAATGCTAACGAATCAGTCGTAGAGAAGAATACAGAGTCTGGTTCTCATTTTGAACATGTAAAAGAGTCATTGGAGCTTCTATATAAGTCTTTTCCAAAGGCATTTGTAAAGGAAGGTGACTGCAAGCCTTTAAAGATTGGTATCTTTGATGAACTTAAAGAAAGAATTTCCGGTATTGAAGGTCTTTCTGTATCAAAGGTGCGTGCAGCGCTACGCCTATATACTTCACGTCTTAAGTACCTTTATTCTGTAAAGGAAGGTGCTGCAAGAATTGATCTTGACGGTAACGAATGCGGTGATACCGTTAATGCTGAGCATGCTCAGTATGCTTCTGAAAAAATTAAGGAAATCAATCAGAAGCGCAAAGCCACAAAGCCTGCTAAGAAACAGAATTCACCAAAGAAGTTCTTCAAGAAGAATGGTCCTAAGGGAACTAAGAAAACATTTAAGGTTGAAGGTGATAAGGCCACAGCAGAGTCTTTAAAGAACGGAACTGAAGTTATTGTTTTAAGCTCTGAACAGCATTTTGTAAAGGGCGTTGTAGCTCAGGATGCAGTTAAGGATACTGTTTACGTTACCCTGAAATCAGGTCTTACCGTAAATCTTCCATTAGATAGGGTATTACTTCCAAAAAAGGCAAAGTAAGGCACTAACTTAAAGTGAATAAATTAGCAAAAATAGCACTGGCCTGTATGTTTGCCGGTGGTTTAGGTGTCTGTGAAGCAAAGCTTACCATTCCAACAGCAGATCAGATGCCGGTTCTATTGCCAGAACCAAGGCATGATACAGCCTGCTCAAGAATCTACAATTTCTTTACCAGAGCTCACTATAAGATTGTCAATGTGGATGACAAGTTTGCAACCAATGTGATTGACAGACTTATGTCATATCTGGATTATACTCATTCCTTGTATACTCAGGGTGAAGTAGATCTTATCTATGCTAATACCAAGGGTATAATAAACAGTCTGGATAAATGCTATCTGAATTATCCATATGATCTTTATAATAAAAATATAAAAAAGCGTTACGAGAAATACAGCTATTTAATTGGTCTTTTAGATTCTCCTCTTGATCTTAAAAAGGATGATTCTATTGAACTTGACCGAACCAAGGCTCCGTATGCCGCTACAGAAGAGGAACTTAAGAATCTGTGGCTTAAGGAGCTTAAGAATGAATACGAAATACAGCTGTTAAACGGCAAAACTCCTAAAGAAGCAACAAAACGTATTAGAAATCGTTACATAGCTTCTATGAGAAGATTATCTCAGATAACCTCAGAGGATGTTTTCTCTGTATTTGAGAATGCCTTTGCCACAGCAATTGATCCTCACACCAATTACTTCGGACCTGTAGAGTCAGAGAATTTTAATGATGATATGAATCTGTCCCTAGAGGGTATTGGTGCGGTTTTATCTCAGGAAGATGAATATACTGTTATTGAGTCGATTCTTCCTGGTTCTCCTGCAGAAAAGTCTAAGCAGTTAAAGCCAAAAGACAAGATTATCGGTGTTAAGCAGAAGAACGGTAAATTCGAGGATATTATCGGCTGGAGACTTACTGAAGTTGTAAAACAGATTAAAGGAAAGAAAGGCACTAAGGTTACTCTGGAAATAGAAAGAGGAGAAGGTGCAGCAACTAAGACCTTTAATGTTGATATTGTAAGAGACAAGATTAGACTTCAGGATAAGGAAGCTAAGTCTAAGGTTTACAATTCATACAGCGGCAAGAAAGTCGGTGTAATTACTATTTCTAGTTTCTACACAGATCTTCATCTGAATGTTAAACGAGAAATTGACAAGCTTAAAGCTCAGCATGTAGATTCTATTATTATCGATCTGAGAAACAATGGCGGTGGTTTGCTACCAGAGGCAGTATATACCACAGGTCAGTTTATCAAGTCAGGCCCAGTTGTTCTTGTTCGAGATGTAAACTCAAATGAGGTTCCATACGAGGATGATGATCAGAATATTGATTACGATGGACCTCTGGTTGTTCTGATTAATCGTCTATCAGCATCAAGCTCCGAAATTATGGCTGCAGCTCTTCAGGATTATGGAAGAGCTCTGATTGTAGGAGATACCTCATACGGAAAGGGCACAGTTCAGCAGAGTCGACCTCTGACCAGACTTTATGATCTAAGTGGCTCTGATCTTGGTTCTATTCACTATACAATTGCCAAGTTCTATAGAATCAACGGTGGTTCAACACAGCTTCGCGGTGTAACTCCGGATATAGTTCTCCCAACTATGATTGATGTAACTGAACTTGGAGAAAAGAATGAGCCAAATGCTCTGAAGTGGGACAAGATTTCAAAGGCTGATTATACCCGTTACTCTGATCCTGACAGATTTGTTGACAGATTAACAGAACAATATAAGTCAAGAATCGAGAAAGATCCTGTATTCAATGTAATCAAATCCGAGAGGGAACGTTATTTCAAGCTTAAGGAAGGAAAGGTTATTACCGTAAACTTCGATAAGCGCAAGAAGCTCTTTGATGAAGATGAGAAAACTGCTCTTAAGAATACAAATATCAGACTCAAGGCTATGGGAAAAGATCCTGTTAAATCTGTAAAGGATCTTCCAACAGATTTTGAATATGATGATCCGATTCTTCTTGAGACGGTTAACATCGCTTCAGACTATGCTGACATGATTACGAAAAAATCTGATGTCCATAGTATTGTGGCGCGTAAGGATGCAGAATAAATAATAAATAAAGCCCAGCTGAATGTTGGGCTTTTCCATATTTTAAAAGGTGATTTATGACAGCAGAAAAGCGTAATACCTACAAGGCACAGAAAAGAACAGATTACAAAGCTCCTAATTTTACAGCAACAGATATTGATCTTACTTTTACACTTGATGACACGAAAACCATTGTCAAGAACGTAACCAGATTTAAAAGATTAACATCTGATGCTAAAGCTCCTTTGATCTTAAATGGAGAAGAGCTTAAGTTAAACTATCTGAAGGTAGATGGTATTAACTATAAGTTTAAAGAGACAAAAAATGGTGTGGAGATACCTTCTGTTCCAGATGAATTCACAGTTGAACTGGAGAATGAAATTAATCCATCTGCCAATTCTTCCTTAATGGGCTTATATAAGTCAAACGGAACTTTCTGTACGCAGTGTGAGCCAGAAGGCTTCCGCAGGATCACTTATTCACTTGACAGATCTGATGTTCTTGCAAAATATCGTGTAACCATTATCGGTCCTGAATATGGCTGCGGAGTCCTACTTTCAAACGGAAATCTGATTGAAAGGGGAACTAAAAAGAACCGTCCTTATGCAATCTGGGAAGATCCATTCCCAAAGCCAAGCTATCTGTTTGCTCTTGTTGCTGGTACCTTTGATATCGTGTCTGACACTTTCACCACAATGTCTGGTAGAAAGGTTGCTCTTGAACTATACGTAGATAGAGGAGCGTACGAACGTGGTCTTTGGGCTATGCAGTCTATCAAGGATTCCATGAAGTGGGATGAGGACCGCTGGGGGCTTGAGTTTGATCTGGATAATTTCAAGGTGGTTGCTGTTGATTTCTTCAATTTCGGTGCCATGGAGAACAAAGGTCTTAATGTGTTCAACTCTGTTTATGTAATGGTTGATCCTACCTGTGCAACTGATACCGCTTTCTACAATGTTCAAAGTGTAATAGGGCATGAATATTTCCATAACTATACTGGTGATAGAGTTACTCTAAGAGACTGGTTCCAGCTTTCACTGAAGGAAAGTCTGACAGTTTTCCGTGATCAGGAATTTTCATCAGATGTTGCTAATCGAGCATTAACCAGACTGCATGCAATTAATGTAATCCGCGGACCTCAGTTTGCTGAAGATGCCTCTCCAATGGCTCATCCAGTAAGACCAGAAGAGGTTATGGAGATGAATAATTTCTATACAGTAACCATTTACGATAAGGGCGCTGAAATTATCCGCATGATCCATACCCTGATTGGCGAGAGCAGATTTAAAAAGGCTCTTAATGACTATCTGCATAAGTATGATGGACAGGCGGTAACCATTGAGGATTTCCTTTGCTGTTTTGAAGAAAGCGCAGGAGTTGATCTGTCTCAGTTCAGAAGATGGTACACTCAAGCTGGTACTCCTCACGTAAAGGCTTCCTGGACTTATGATGAAGAGAATAAGAATCTGGTACTGAAGCTTTCTCAACATACTAATCCAACTCGTGATCAGCAGGTTAAAGAGCCTTTTTATATGCCAATCAGAATGAGCTTCTTAGACAAGGAAGGTCATGATGTTCATCCGGCAGAGCTTTCATCAGACGGCTATATAATTCTGAATGAGAATGAGCAGGAATACCGTTTCACTCTGGATAGGGATACTTTACCTGTTATTCTTCGTGATTTCTCTGCACCAGTTAAGCTTGATGCTCCATATACAATGGAACAGCTGCAGCATATGTTGTCTTTCTGTGATGATGCTTTTATCAAGGTTGACTGTGCAACTACTATGCAGAACCGTTATATTCATGACAATCTTGAGAGTGCTGCTGCTCAGAGTGTTTTAAAAGAGCCTGCTGAACTGATTGCTTCCTACAAGGCTATTTTAGATAGTGTTGATTCTCAAAGTGATCTGATTCTGATAAATGAGACTCTAAAGATTCAGAGTATTGCTAATCTGATGGAAACATTTGATAAAATCAACATTGATGCAATTAAATATGCACATGATGCTCTTGAAACAAAGGTTGCAGTTTCACTTGTTAATGAGTTTGTTGAGCTTTATGGAAAAATCAGAGCTTCAAGCGCAAACTACAGCGTTGCAGACATGGGAAGAAGAGCCATCAACAACTCCGCTTTACATATGATTGCCGTAGCTAAATGTGCAATGGATAAGAAGAAAGAGGCTTCAGATATTGTTCTGAATCATTATAACAGCTCAAAGAACATGACTGATAAGCTTCAAGCCATGACAGATGCTGTTCATCTTGATCTCGAGTGTAAAACAGAGATTCTGAAGTCTTTTGAAAAAGACTGGTCAAAGGATGCTTTAGTATTTGATAATTTCTTCAGAGTTCAGGCAACAGTTCCTAACAAGAGTGCAATCGATAATGTTAAGAAACTTCTGTCACATCCTAGCTATGACGGTAGAAATCCTAACAGAGTAAGAGCTCTGGCTGGTGCGTTGGCTTTATCTAATCCTGTGGCTTTAAACGATATTTCAGGTGAAGGTTATGATCTTCTGTGCAAGCAGATTAGTGTTTTAAACGATATTAATCCTAGTGTTGCAGCTCGTATTCTGACTCCGCTGTTAAGCTTCAGAAGACTTGATGAAAAACGTCAGGGAATGATTTTAAATAACCTTAATTCTCTGATGCAGATGCCTAAGTTGTCACGTTCTATTTATGAGAAAGTAAGCACTGCCTTAAAGGAGTAGAGCTATGTTTGGAGAAAATCGCTATCGTTTCTCTCTATCCATGAGTAAACAGACTTTGCTATCACTTTACAAAGGTGCCTTTCAGAGGGTTAGAGTCCGTACTTTTGAGGGGCTGGTAATCGATATTGATGCCAATCATCTTAAGAAATTTACAACCGAGGACGGTATTCACGGCATTTTTGAATTGGTTACCACCAGCTCAAACAAGTTTGTTAAGCTGATTCAGATCGAATAATTAAGGAATTTTTATGCAGTTTATTCCATACAGTCTCTATCCGACTTTGGTCCGTCCATTTCTGTTTATGCTCGAGCCTGAGACTGCTCATGATTTAATTATAAAAGGAGCTAAGGCCTGTTCTAGTAAGACACTGCTACCTTTATTTTCTCAGAATATCGAGTTTCGTCCTGTCAAGGCAATGGGACTAGAGTTTAAAAATCCTTTAGGACTTGCCGCCGGTCTTGATAAAAATGCCGAGGCTGTGGATTTCTTTGGAGCCTTAGGCTTTGGTCATATTGAGGTTGGAACAGTCACTCCTAAGGCTCAGGACGGTAATCCAAAGCCAAGAATGTTCAGAATCCCAAGTGCTCAGGGCATAATCAACCGTATGGGCTTTAACAATAAGGGCGTTGATAATCTTGTAGAGAACCTAAAAAAACGCACCTATGAGGGTATCTTAGGTATCAGTATAGGTAAGAACGAGACAACTCCCCTTGATAATGCTGTTGATGATTATCTTTTCTGTCTTCGTAAGGTTTATCCTTTTGCAGATTACATTGCTGTTAATGTTTCCTGTCCAAATACCCCAGGACTTACAAAGCTTCAGGCTAAAGAGCCTCTCTACAATCTGTTAAAGCCAATCAAGGCAGAGCAGAAAAATATAAGTGCAACTTCTGGGCGATATGTTCCTTTGGTAGTCAAGTTTTCTCCTGATTTATCTGATGAGGCTTTAGAGAATCTTTGCTCTGTTTGTCTTGATCTTGAGATTGATGGTTTAACCTGTACCAACACAACTACAAGACGAGATATTATCAGTGGCATGGAGCATGCTCAGGAATGGGGAGGTCTTTCCGGAGAACCTCTGAGAAATATAAGTTCAGAGACTCTAAAAAGAGCAGCTAAAATCATTGATAAGAAGATCCCTATTATCGGAGTAGGTGGTATCTCAAATGCAGTCAATGCAAGAGAGCGTTTAAGCGATGGGGCAACATTGATTCAGATATATTCTTCTCTGATTTATAGAGGTCCTGCTGTTATTAAAAATATCGTTAATAACATTTAATTATCTCAACATTGAGATTCTCTTCTGACCCTGCCTTTTATTTTTGTGCAGGGTTATTTGATCTCTTCTCAAAAAAATAGTTTTCCCATAGTCATAACACTCTCTTTTGTATCTTTATTTATATTTTCAAAAATAAGAGGAACGTGGGCAGCCTTATACGTATTGTTATATGTTCTGAATAATTTTGAAAACAATATAAATAGGAAAGGGGAGAGATGTGAAAAAAGAAGTAATTATTTAAGCCAATCTAATTTTACCAATCTATACTAAAACTATTATCTGTCTGTTAATCTAATTCTAAGAAAAATAATTATCAAATAAATAATCTAAATGATAAAAAAATAATCTAAATTTAATTTATATAAAGTAAAAAAATAAGACTAATATAATTTTATTCAAGTAATATTGTCTCAAAAGAAAAAAAATAATAAAAAATAGTTGACATTTACAAATAAAAATAGCTAAAAAGTGTGATGCACAGATCAGTTATTAACAAATAAAAGAATTTTTATTTTTCATTTAGTTTATTTTCTTCAGTTTATAAGCTAAAATGAAAATGAATTACAAATTACAAAAAACTGAATAAGGACAGCAAAAACAGATGGTTATTAGCCCTCAGAATGATTGTACATGGACTTATCACGATGGTAAGTTAAGTATTAATCTGACAACAGATGAAGGTAAGTCCTATCTTTTCAAGACTAGGTATAACATCGAAGATTTGTTTGTTCGTCCAGACAGTAACAGTCAGTTCTGTATAGAAGATGCAAATTTATTGACTGACTACCAAGATGGTTTGTATGAAATTTTAAAGAATGAAAGTTTTGCCCTTGATCTTGGACTTAATGCAGTAGCCTGTGAGAAGTTTACAAGACCAGCAGCTCCAACCAGCAGGTACTTTTTAGCTCTTGACCGTCCTGCTTTTGAGTTTGCAAGGGGAGATGTTGTAATACTTTATTCAAAAGCCGGTACAGCAGGATATTGCCTGGTTCTTGAGGAAAGAGATGCTGACGGTATGGTTAGACTGATGCTTCTTTCAGAGGAGCTGATCTTAGACAAGGAACAGAATAGAGGATATCAGATTGGAATGATGATCAGAGTTTGTCCAGAGTGCATTGGTGATATTTATACTGGAACAAATGATCGTCGTGTTAGATACGCTTAAAGAATTTTTCTCCTAATTTGCTGTAGTTCTTAACGTTAGTTAAGACCATTCTCTCCCTCAGGGACGCTCCATCCTTGAGGGATTTTTTTTTGATCCTATTCCTGTTAGAGTCTCTCAGATATTGATCCTGTGTTAGATTATCTTTGATCTTATATTCTGATCAAAGCTTATTCCTATAGGGTAATGAGAGTATATATTCAGTATTATGTTCGATAAGACATCGATTGCAGCCTAGATTGATTATGTGGGGTTAAAGTTCTAATGATTTTATAACGGAATTTTTTATTTTCTTTGATCCTGTCTCTTTAATATAAATTGGTCAAAAGAGGTTTGATTGATCTATCTTGTGTTTCCGCAAAAAAAAGAAATGGAATTATCTAGGCTTTTAAATTAGCACCGATAGCTACCAGTTCTTTTGAAGTGAATGCTTTCTTCTTTATGAAGAAGTAAGTTATCTGAATGTGCTTCTGATATCAATGTAAAATGAAAGGGGAGATCTGTGAAGGCAAATGAGGTTATAACAGACCTAAAAAGACCAGAGGCTACATGTTTTATGTAGCCTCTGGTCTTTCTTTGCTGTAGTAGTTTCCTACCATTCTCAGTCCAGTTTTACTGAACTTTTTTTATTTAAAATCTGTCGAATACTGATTCTATTTTTTTGAAAAAATCTGATAGTTGATCCTGTTTTGCTGTAATAAATAAGCAAATTCCAAAAGTTATTATTAACTGATCTTTCTGTATTATCTTCTGACAAACTAAGTATACATTATTTAAGTTTTCTTTATAACCTAAAAGTGTGAATAACTATATATTTTTAGATAAAAAAGTTACTTGTAATTGTTTGAACTTAACAGCGGTAAATATAGCTTTAATCATTGTAAACGTAAATTCTGAAAATTCTAAAATAAAAAAATGAGAAAAGTGGTAAATAAACTTTGAAATTACATCGAATTATGAAAGTAAAATGACTTTATGAAAATGTGGTAATTGTTAAAATATATTTGTATCTAACTTATCTTGTAAATGTATATAACATTCTGAAATATAAATAAAATCTCTATATATTATGCGATTTCATAACCATGATTTAGGTATATATTATTATTAAATAAATTGATATATTTCATAAAATAAAACAATGTAATTAAATTTACAAAAATGAAAATATTGAAAAGAAATTTAATTACATAAATATGGTCGTTAAACCGGTTTGTGAAAATCTTATGTATTATGCCCAAGATTTATGTTTAAGATAGAGTAACGTAAAATAATATAATACATTACAAATGTAATATAGGTTTATACATTATCAATATGCTATTTACTATAAAAACAAGTAATAATATATTTACTTATAAATTATAAAATGTAATATATATTGAATGCTTTGAAATAATGTTAATTAGATTTAATAGATCCTAACGAGAATGCTCTAGAATCGATTTCTTTTGAGTTTTGGTAGTAATGTATATATAAATCTTTTGGAGTTAATACTGGAGTATATTTGATTATTTTTTGAGTGTTTATTTAAGTATATTTTTTTGTTTTATGTTTTGCTTTCAGGGATGGGAATTCTCTCCCCTACCGTTCTGTTCAGAGGAGCTAATCTGTCTTTTGGGGATTGTTTTATCTTTTGATCGGATAAATTATGTTGGAGACATTTTAGAGTGGATCTTTTTTAATTAGAATATCTAAGGAATAGACTTTGGAAACAAGTGTAAACGGAGTTAATTAGCTAATTAATTTATTGCGAAGTCTTATTTGAGCTACTTAGGAGTGGTCGGTAATGCAGGGTTCGAACCTGCGACCCTCTGGTCCCAAACCAGATGCGCTACCAGGCTGCGCTAATTACCGACTGAGGCACATTATAGGGATGTCACCCTTAGGTGTCAACTCTTTTTTTTGTTTTAATTTAAATTGAATAATATATAGTTCAACTGAATATCTTATCTGACTTTTGGTGCTTATATCTTCTTATTATTGTTTTATGTCTCTTTCTTTTGTTTAAGTCTATACACCATGTATATATGTAGTATGTTTTGTTTTGATTTTGGGCGAAAACATCACTTAACTTAACTTTGAATACATCTTGTCGAGATTTCTTGAATATAACCGGTGCATTAAAGTTTGCTTATCTTTTGTAACTGATTCTCTAAGCTAATATAAATGAACTATTTTCTGGCGTTTCTAGACTCAGCCTTAATGAATATATTGTATTAAAATTATCGCGGTCCACTGATAAGAGGAACAACAAGTACAAATAGAGCTATTTTCTGATCTTAGTTTTTTAATAAGGAGAAATATGAGAAGGAGAAATGAGTTAGTGTGGTTACTTGAATGGTCGGTAATGCAGGGTTCGAACCTGCGACCCTCTGGTCCCAAACCAGATGCGCTACCAGGCTGCGCTAATTACCGACTGAGACACATTATAGGGATCCGCCTCCTTTGTGTCAACTTTTTTTTTATGAATTTTGTTTTAAATTTATCTTTGAATTCAATTAAATAGCATATATATCCCATTTAAGACGTTCTGCTGTTTATTAAAAAAATAAAAAATAATCAATAGATCTTTTTTTACTTTTCCTACTTTTATTCTTTCTTTTTCTGAAAATTTGATTCATCTCTTAATTTAGTATGAAATTTCTTCCTATATTTAATATACAGTCACCTAAAATCGTAAGTGATAAAAATTATCAAAAAGTAATTTTTTTTAACTAATTGTTTTATCGAAAAATTGTTAAAAAGTTAAAAAAAAAATTTTGAGAAATTGATCACAATTGATTTTTTGTGATATAGTTCACGTACTCCTTATGTTTGTTTGATTGTTGTCCCCTGATAAATTCTTATTCAGGGGATTTTTCTTTCTGGCCTCTTATTTTATTTTCTCCTCTTAATCTCACTTTTATTGTTAACCTTTTGACTATATTGTGTCTTTTGCTAAACTACTCTTAGTTTTGATCGTGAATATATTTTGCATAAGTTTTCGGTAGGTATAATGCTGAAAAATTGTATGGAGTCATAAGGTTATGCAAATTTCTAACATAAAGAACTTAAAGAAGATTTCTCTTGTTGCAGCTTTCGCTATTTCCTCTGCATTTGTATTCAATGGATGTGCTGCTGTAATGGTAGGCGGTGCTGCTGCAGGTGCTGGCGCCTATATTGGTTCTGATAGTCGCACTGTTGATAAACAGGTTGATGATCAGAAGATTTCAAAGAATGTATTAAGTATTCTGAGAAATGATGCAACCAGATCTGACTATAAGGTTTTCCGTGTTGACTGTGTTGTCTTGAATGGTAATGTACTTCTTGTTGGTGAAACTCAGGATAGAGAATATCTTTCTGAATGTCTTGAAAAGATCAAGCATGTTAAGAATGTTAGAAGAATCTTTAACTGTGTAGAAAATATTCCTCCTGTATCTTCAGGTACAGTTGCTTCTGATGCCTATATAACCTCCAAGGTTAAGAGTCTGCTGCTGTTTGGTTCAAAGATCAGTTCAGGCAGATTTAAGGTATATACAGAAAATTCTGTTGTATATATGATGGGTTATGTAACTCGCAATGAGGCTCAGAGAGCAATCAATCAGGCTCGTAAGGTTGACGGTGTAAAGAAGATTCATCCTATTTTTGATTACATGGATGAGACAGGAACTCCTAATTCATCAGACGGTGCTCCTGTTGTTGGAGGAGAATCAGCAGGAACTTCATCTGCAGCCTCTCTGAGTTCATCAAACGAATATCCTCAAAGCTCATCTTCAATGGCTGCAGAGGTTCAGGGAAATGTTGATAATGGCGGAGCTGTGCTTGAAGAGGATGAGAATCTGTTAGCTCCAAGTGCTCCTGCTCAAGGCTTCTAAGGAAGTATGTATTTGAATCATGTCTTCTAAGAATTCAACTTTATTTTTTGTTGATGCCTACTCACCTAATGAAGGAGATAGTAATCTTGTTTTAGAGTATGGCATTCTTCGCTGGTCTGAAAACAAATCTGAAAGACCAGAGGTATATGTTCATACTTATCTTAAGCCTCAGGTAAACTATAACCGGATTCACTGGTCTGAGGCGTCAAAGATGAAGATCTCCCGAGATTTTATTGAAAGCAAGGGTGATCTTCCTGCTATTGAAGACATGATTGATGCTGATTATCTTAAACGGAAGAATGTTGTATGTTTTGATGTTTCAGCAGAACCTTTTTCATCTCTAACCTGCAACAGTGAGCATGTTTTCTCTATTGTCGATGTGTTCGCTGATATTTACGCTGATGATGAGAAAGCCCAGTCCTGTGACACACTGGCAAAGATGTGCGATTATGTTGGACTGATTCCAGACGATAACCGCAATACCAATTACACTCCACTGCTAAAGCGTCTTCATCAGATGGCTGCTCTATGGTCATTTCTTGAGGAGCTTCTCCTGAATCCTAAACGCCGTAAGTCAATTTCTGCCGGCGGTATCCAGCCAAGTTTTATCTGGCCTCTGCCTGAGTCCAAGGATGTCTGGTTTGAAAATGATCCTAAATCCTTTAATGATCTCTCTGACCGGGAAATTACAGATTTCTTCAGTTCAAATCTTGCCGATCGGCTTGACTGGTTTGAAATGAATATGTATGCCTGCGACTGGCTTTTTAACCGTCAGCAGCGACCTTTTGCAAGAGAACTCGCTGGACAGAGAGAACTTGCTGAGTTTATTTTTCAGAAGATCCTGTCATTTAGAATGCAGATTTGGATTCTGATTTTTTATTCTCAGTTTTTCCATAAAAAAGAGGATTCTCTGACCATTGCAAAAAACAGAGGAGATTTCTCTGTTTTAAGACCAGCTGGTATAGAAAGTTTTACCAATTTTATTATTGATAATCTTGATCTGTTTTTATCTGCAGATCAGAAAGCAAGTTTGATTGCCTCATTAATTAATCAGTCTCTTCACGAGAATGATTCTGTTCCTTTTGAGCATTATGATTATGATGCCTTAAGAAAGAAGGATCATCGTGCTCCTGAAGGCCCAAGACTGTATTTTACCAGTTCCCCTTCACACGGAAGTGCTGCAGAATGCTATAAGGAAATACGTGATGCTACCGGCAGAACAATTTATATGCGTTTTGAAATCAAGGGAAGAGGTAAAGAGAGGGCTACTCATATCGATACCGTTCTACACCATGTAAACGAGCTTATCAGAGAGGCCTCAAATCCATTTTCTGATATCTGGATGACTCCTGCATTAAAACTGTGGATTCAGTACATTACAGGAATCAATTTTACTGATATAGTAAGACCTCAGAAAATGAATGATTCTGAACTTTTGAATTCTGCAAGAATCACTCTAAGAAAGATAATTGAAAGAGAAGCGAATCCTTATCTTCAGAAGCTTTATGCGAATCTGAATGACTGTGGAAAGCTTATCAAACAGGAAAACATCGATGTTCCTTCAAAAGGATTCAACTTCCAGGGAATATCTGTTGAGGTTATGATTGTTCCATCCTCAAAGATGGGCTTTATTAAGAGATTATTTTCTTTTGAATAATATCAGATTATTTATCGCTGTATTTCTGTCTCTATTTTTGAGTTTTAGCTCATATGCTATGTCACCTGAAACATCAGCAGAGTCTATTGGTGAATACGCAAATGGATGTATCAAGGGTGCAGTGGAGCTTAAAGACGGCAAGAATTATCAGGTTCAGCGCTGGGGAAATTCCCGCAATTTTGGTCATCCTGAGCTAATTGACTATATCAACAAGTTAGTAGCTAAAGCAAAGAAAGCAGGTCTGCCGGATCTTCTTGTCGGTGATCTGTCTAGACCTTTGGGCGGCTCATTCGGTTCAGCATCAAATCATGGCTCTCATCAGATTGGTCTAGATGTTGATATTTCCTTTGATTTTTCCTCACCTCGCAAGAGCCAGTATGAACTTACCCATCCTGAGGATGTTTATATTGTTGATACCAAGAACAGACCAACCAAGTTCTTTGATAACAACCGAGTTGCCTTGCTTTACATGGCGGCTCAGGATCCTCGTGTTGAAAGGATCTTTGTAGCTCCTGGCATTAAAAGAACTCTGTGTCAGATTTATGAAGGCCATGACAAATCCTGGCTACAGAAAATCAGACCCTGGTTCGGTCATAGAGGTCATATGCATGTAAGACTCGGATGTCCTGTAGACAGTCCTGCATGTGTAAGGCAGGCAAAGGCACCTAGAGGAGATGGCTGTGGTGCAGAACTTGCCTCATGGTTTGTTCCACCTCCTCCTTCAACAAAACCGGCCAAGCCTAAGGTAAAACCTAAGAAGATTCCTCCTGCAAGGTGTCAGGCTATGTTTAAAGAGAATAACTATAATTAGTTCATATGGAGCGGATAATCTTCGCTCTATATTGAGGTCTTTTTTTCAATATATCTTTTAAAAAGCCAGAAATTGGATTCTATGCTCTTTGAGTCCTGATATGCCCTCATACATCAAGAAATCTGTTTCGCCTGTAAAATAATTCCTGTTTCTTCTCTAACATTCCTTTTTGGTGCCTATAGTTTGAGGTAATGAAGTTATCCAAAAGTCCTAAAACTGTGCAAAAGTAACATTATTTCTCTTTGCTAAAGAATATCTTGTAAACTCAACACTATATTTTACAGATGTATTTTGGAGTTTTAATGTTAAGTGTTGCTGTTGTAGGCGCGAGTGGATATGCAGGTGCAGAATTATGCCGCATTTTCAGTGCACATAATGAGGTTTGTTTAAAACACCTGTATGTATCAGAAAATTCACTTGATAAGAATAAGAAGATTTCAGATTTGTACGGTTCTTTAAGAGGTCGCTGTGATCTTGTTCTAGAGCCAATGAGTGATCCAAAGTCTTTAATTGGAGAGGTCGATGCCGTCTTTCTGGCAACTGACCACAAGGTAAGTCACGATGTAGCTCCTGTACTGACAGCATCAGGAATCGCTGTGTTTGATTTATCTGGAGCCTTCAGAATTTCAGATCTTAATGTTTTTGCTGAAGCTTATGGTTTTGAACATGAGTATCCAGAGCTTTTGGCTTCCGCAGTTTATGCTCTGCCTGAGTTTGTTGATCTCAAGGCATTACGTGCCACTAAGATGATTTCTCTTCCTGGCTGTTATCCTACTGCTTCTCAGTTGGCGCTTCGTCCTCTGATTGACTCCGGGCTTTTGGATCTGAACTATCGTCCATCAATCAATGCGGTGTCTGGCGTATCAGGAGCAGGAAGAAAAGCAAAACTCACCAATTCCTTCTGTGAGGTCAGCTTAAATGCCTATGGAGTGTTTACTCATCGTCATCAACCTGAAATAGCAGAACACCTTGGAACTGAGGTTATATTCACTCCTCATTTGGGTGATTTTAAACGCGGTATTCATGCAACAATAAATGCAAAACTCAAGGACAATGTAACCGCCGAGCAGGTTAAGAAGGCTTTCGCTGTATATGACAACAAGCCTCTTGTAAGAGTAAAGGAAGGTATGCCAAAACTTATGGATGTTCAGTATCTTCCATACTGTGATATTGGTTATGCCATGAAAGATGGCTATATTGTAGTATGTTCATGTATAGACAACCTGTTAAAAGGGGCTTCAGCTCAGGCCGTGCAAGTTTTCAATCTATACTATGGATTTGATGAGCTAAAGGGACTCTTTGGTTAATCTGAAGAGATTTTAGTGGTATTTTTGGTAGATCATAAAAGATCTTCAGTTGAGTATCGTGTAATGACTGAAAATACTGTTGTTATAAAGCTAAGTGGCAAGGCTCTGGATGGACAGAAAGAGCTGGGCGAGCTTTTTGCAGCTGCTCACTCTTCACGTGTAGTGATTGTCCATGGTGGCGGTGTTGAGGTTGATTCCCTGTTTAAAGATCTGAATCTTAAGGTAGAAAAGAAGAATGGTCTTAGAGTCAGCCCAAAGGAACATATGCCATTTATCAGTGCCGCCCTTTGCGGAATGTGTAATAAGAAGCTACAGGCTTTAGCTGTAAAGAATGGTCTCAAAGCGATCGGTATGATAGCAAGTGACGGCAATTCTTTAGGTGTAGAGCAGCTTTCTGCCGATCTTGGTATGGTCGGAAAAGTTTCCCCTGTATCTGCTGATTACATAAATATGCTTCTGGACGGTGGCTATACACCTGTAATCGCATCTGTTGCATTCGATTCTGAAGGACAGATGTATAACGTCAATGCAGATGATGTAGCCTCAGCTATCGGACTTCTACTGTCTGCTCCTGTCTATTTTATTTCTGATGTGCCTGGGGTTCTGGATAAGGAAGGCAAGCTTATACCTTCATTAAATGAAGCGCAGCTGGAAAGCCTTATTGCAGATGGTACCATCAGTGGCGGTATGCAGGTAAAGGTAAAGAGTGCTGTTGAAACAGCC
This sequence comes from uncultured Succinatimonas sp., assembly GCA_900317105.1. GTDB lineage: Bacteria > Pseudomonadota > Gammaproteobacteria > Enterobacterales > Succinivibrionaceae > Succinivibrio. The sequence goes on from ONFP01000005.1 coordinate 26,911, forward strand.
AGATTCATCGGTAAGCCTGTTTATATCGCATCCTTTAAAGATCCTTTACTAAAAGAGATCGTATCTTCACGGCATCGGCTTGGAACTGCTATTGAACTCTAATGAGAGTTATGGAATTTCAGGTTTAATTTTTTTTCGTGGAGAATAATATATGCCACCTATCACTCAGGAATCATCCTTCTACATACTGGATGAATTAAAGAACAATACCTTGGAAGAGATTTACGATAAGATTGCAGATCTTCGTGCTGAGCACAAGATCAGCGATGAAGAGCTTATTGCAATTAAAGATTCTCTTGTTAATCTCAATCAGATTTTCCTAAAACAGGAACATGCAAGTTTTACTGTAAGACAGGCAACACTGGCTGATGTAGATGCCCTGATGGATATGATTGAATACTGGGCTAAACAGGGACAGAATCTGCCTCGTAAGCGTAACGACATAATTAGAGGCATTCAGACCTTTGCTGTTTGTGTTAAAGACTCTCAGGTTATGGGCTGCGCCTGTCTTTATGTGTATGATTCTGGTCTTGCGGAAATCCGTTCTTTAGGTGTTTCTCCTGTGGTTCAGAGACAGGGACAGGGCAGAGCTATTGTTAATTATCTTTTAAAGAGAGCTGCAAAGATGTTTATCAAGAGAGTCTTTGTTTTAACACGCTCTCCTGAATTTTTCTCAAAGGTTGGTTTCCAGAAAACTGTAATTGAAGCTTTGCCTGAGAAGATTCTAAAAGATTGTGAAAACTGCCCTAAACGTGCCACCTGTGATGAAGTTGCATACATTTACGATGTTAATAAGGAGAATGCATAATGAAGATTACAAGAAAGACCTTTGATGAGGTAATGTTCCCTTGCTACAACCCTATGAACATGGTTATCAAGAAGGCTCATGGGGCATACATCTATGATAACAAGGGCAATAAATACACTGATCTTACCTCTGGAATTGCAGTTAATCTTCTTGGTCATACTCCTAAAGGTGTAGTCGATGTTATCAAAAAGGCCTCTGCCAACCTGATTCATGTAAGTAATATCTTCTGCAATGAATATACTCTGACCTTAGCTTCAAAACTTGTAAAGAAAACCGGTTATGAGAAGGTATTCTTTGTAAATTCTGGTGCAGAATCAAATGAGACTGCCCTAAAGCTGGCCCGTAGAGTTGCATTTGATCTCTATGGCGAGGATAAGAATGAGATTATCTCCTTTAACAACAGCTTTCATGGCAGAACTTTCTTCTCGGTAACAGTTGGTGGTCAGGAGAGTTATTCTGACGGTTTCGGTCCAAAGCCTGCAGCTATTACTCATATTCCCTACAATGATACCAAGACCTTTGAGAATACTATCTCTGATAAGACCTGTGCTGTGATCCTGGAGCCTATTCAGGGAGAAGGCGGTATTATCACTGCAGATAATGATTTCTTAATTAAGGTTAGAGAGCTTTGTGACAAATATAATGCAGCGCTGATCTTCGATGAGGTTCAGACTGGTGTTGCAAGATGCGGAACTCTGTATGCCTATGAGCAGACTCCTGTAAAGCCTGATATTCTGACTTCAGCCAAGGGCCTGGCTTCAGGTCTTCCTATAGGTGCAGTTTTAACCTACGATAAGTTTGCTTCTCACTTTGTTCCAGGAACCCATGGTTCAACCTTTGGCGGTAATCCTCTGGCATGTGCCGTTGGTGCATATATTATCGACAAGGTAAGTGAAAAGTCATTCCTTAATAAGGTAAATAAGACTCATGATTATATTGTTGAGAAAGTCTCCAAACTTAATGAGAAGTATCATGTATTCAAGGAAGTAAGAGGTAAGGGCTTATTATTAGGTCTGGTACTAGATGATCAGTATGCAGGTAAATCATCAGAACTTCAGAAACTCTGCTTTAAACACAAGCTGTTAACACTTACTGCTCATGCCGATGTTCTTCGCCTCGCTCCTGCTCTGAATATCAGTCATAAGGTTGTAGATGAAGCTATTTCTTTACTGGATAAGGCTGTAAAGGACTTTGTTGCGGAATAATTTTTAATTACCGTTTTTTGAATTTTGTTTTTTCGTTAATCACCAGTAATGTTTTTTATTGGTGATTTTTTTCACGATTATTTTTGAGACCTTAACTATGTCTGTTTCCTACAAAGATACTCATGATTTTACCAGCCAGGAGCTTGAAGAGCTTTTTTTGTCTGTAGAATGGTCTTCCGGTCATTTTCCTGACAAACTGGTTGTAGCCATGAGGAATTTCTCCACTGTCTTTTCTGCCTGGGATGGCGATAGGCTCGTTGGAATGGTTTGTGCCATGGATGATGGAATTATGAATGCGTATGTGCATTATCTCCTGGTTAATCCTGCGTATCAGCAGCAGAAAATAGGCAGGACTCTAGTATCCATGATCAAGGAAAAGTATAAGGACTACCTTCGAATTGCAGTCATTGCTTACAATGATGAACTGCATTTCTACAGTGATTGCGGGTTTGTAAAATCAAAAGATGCTTCTCCAATGTTTATCACATCTCTTTGGACTTAATAATTTTTGATCTGAAAACGTGTGTAGGTATTCTTCCTCCAAATCTTAAAAAAAAATGAGATTTGGCGGAAAAATAATTCTAAGAGATAAATAAGTCATCCAAAACAATCTGATTCTGAATCAGACTACTGTATTGGTTTTTCTTAAGCCCGAAGGTTGTAATTATTACAAGTTGTATTGTCCCTTTGTAATTAGTGTCTCTCCTAAATGCTTCAACCTTGTTGCGTAGTTTTAAATCATAATCTTTGTCTATTGAGTATTCTCCGGTTGAGAATTTGATTTCACAGAGATTAGTTACGTGGTCTCTTCTTGATATAAGAAGATCGATCTGCGCTCCTTGTATCTCTGTATCACCTCTTACATACCATGAAGATTCTTCTGAAAGAACCCCTGAAATACCTAGCTTCTTCTTGATTGAAGTGACGTGATCTCGGCAGATTTGTTCAAATACAAGTCCTTCCCATGTTCTTTTAGCAGGATTATCAACTGCATTACTCCAATAATGCTCGTCTTTACCGTAATTGTCTTTTATGAATTTAAAGTAGAATGAGGTATAGTAATCACATAGCTGGTACAGGGCATTTTTTTTCTTTTTATTAAAGAAGTTAGATATTCTGATAAATCCAGAGAGTTCAAGATTTTTAAGAATGACTGATAGTTCTCCTCCAGTTTGTCGACCCGTTGATTTAAGTAGTTCCTCTCTTGTTAATCCACCTTTTTTCTTACTTAAAGATTCAACAACTTTTATATAGCTGGCACTGTTTGTAAATAGAGTTCTGTATAGATGCTCAAATTCATCACTTAATTCTCCTCTATCTGTGAAGAACAATGCATCGACATTCTGTGATAGGGATAATTTACTGTTCAGAAGGCTCAGATAGTATGGGATTCCTCCCATAATCATGTAGCATTGAACTATATCGTATCGAGACCATTCTATATTTTTTGACTGAAGGTATTCTTCAACCTCATTTAAGGAAAATGGTTTTAGGAACAGTTTACAGGTCTGACGATTAAATAAACCACCCTTATTATTTGCTATTTTTTCATCCATCCATGAGGTTGCAGAGCCGCAGACAATAAATATAAGATTTCTTCTTGTTGAAGCCCAGTCATTCCAGAACCACTCAAATGCTGCAAGAAAACTGGATTTTTGAGTGTCCAACCACGGCATTTCGTCAAAGAAAATAACCTGCTTTTCATTTGTGTCTAGCGTTTCAAGATAATCTCTCAGACTATTAAAAGCTTCAAACCAGTCCTTTGAATTCAGTTTATTAACTCCATTCTGTCGAGACAGAGAGGTATCAAAAATTTTGAGTTGAACCTCTTTCGGCTGACCGTAGGATCCTGTTATCTTAAAGGCAAATCTGTTTTCAAAATATTCATTGATAAGATAGGTTTTACCAACACGTCTTCTTCCGTAGACAATAACTAACTGAGCCTGATCTGCATTCATGCATTCGTCAAGCCTTTCACATTCTTTTTTTCTTCCAATTATTTTTCTGTTCATATGATTAAGCATAGCTTTAATAGCTTATGATTTCAATTATTATTCCTCCAAATCTTAAAAAAAAATGAGATTTGGCGGAAAAATAATTCTATGTGATTAAAGAAAGAATGCAATCAACGCTATTATCATCTGCTGTGAAAGGTGGAATCTTGCTTTTTCACACAAAAAAAGAGAGGAGTCTTGAGAATAGCGAATTGAAGAATCTGGTAGGCAGTCTTAAGTGAAGTGTTGCTTATTTTTGTACTGCAACCAGATTTTTTTTTGAGAATTATGCGGTTAATTGTTATGTGGTGCAAAGAAATCGATTATTTTCTGAATCGCAAAATCCATACGTTTGGGATCTGAAAAACGGTGATCTGCCTTTTCAACCTCTACAAGTTCAATAATATTCTTTTCTGAAAATTCTTTTGCATTCTCAATTGGCACGCTGTCATCAAGTGTTCCGTGAATCATTAGAATGCTTTCTGCATAATCAATGTAGTCAAAGGCTGCAATTTCATCATCAATTATCTTTAGAGATTCAAGGAATTCATTGCTGATCTTCATCTTGCGATCACGTCCTGCCAATACTTCTTTTCCTTTTGAAAGCTTTTTATGATCATCTTCAGAAATGGTTGAAGACATGATGTCGTACAGTTTAACTGAAGTACTTCTCAGCGCTATTCTTTCAAAAGGATTGCCATGATCTTCTATGTACTTTAGGGTATTAAAACCACCAAAGCTTACTGAATAATTGTATAGAGCCTGTGCCTTTAAATGTTCTCGTGCGTAGTCAATAACCAGCTGCAGGTAGGTCTGACATTCACTTATAAGGAGTTTTTTTCTTGCATCCTGACCGTGACATGGCCAGTCAAAGGTAATTACACCAAATCCTTTATATTTTGTATCAATTCTTTCTGCGAATTTTTCGACGGATTTATTGTCCTTAAAGCCACCAAATCCGTGAGTTGCAATTACTACTTTATCAATTGAATGTATATCTTTGTCGTAGAATAATTTGCAGCGAACGCTGTAGCCCTTTTCGTTTATATCAAATAGCTTTTCCATATTCGTCCTTAAAAAAATACATGAACGATTATATTGCAAATTCCTCAGAAATACATATACGAATGGTGGTTGAGGCAATTTGGAGCTTAAAGACAGAAATGGCCTCAAATCATATCAAATCATAGGATGTGAGGCCATTGATAATGCTTTACAGATTTTTCTATTCTTCTGTTATTGGTTTATGTGTCAGCAGCTGATATATGACTCTGAGGTAGATTTCATGCAGCATATCAAGCTGTTTTACACTGACTCTTTCATTAACCTTATGGATTAAATCTGAGACTGGGCCAAATTCGACTGTCTGTGTCCCCAGTGGTCTTACAAATCTACCGTCTGAGGTTCCTCCTGATGTTCCCAGATCAGGGGTAACCTTGGTAACAGCTCTTATTGAATTATAAAGAGCGTCAATAAGCTCACCGTCTTTGGTTAGAAATGGCTTTCCTTCTTCACGGAATTCCATTTCACAGTCAATCTTAAGTTCCTCTGCAACCCCTCGGACGTGTTTTTCAATCAGAGATGGTGTCTGAGAGTCATTCCATCTGAAATTACAGCGAAGAGTACAGGACCCGGGAATAACGTTATCTGCTCCGGTTCCCGCTTTTATATTTGATACCTGGAATGAGGTAGGAGGGAAGAATGGCGTTCCGTTGTCTATCGGATTATCCAGCATTCCCTGAATGAAACGTGATGCTTCAAACACCGCATTTTTAGCATGCTGCTCTAAAGCAGCATGTCCCTGAATACCATGTACGGTGATTGTTGCATTCATATCACCTCTGCGTCCATTTTTAATGGAGTCGCCGAAGATCTTGTCGCATGAGCACTCACCGATAAGACAGTATGTCGGAATCATATGATGCTGTTTCATATAGTCAATTACGTATGGAGTTCCTCCAACAGCATCTCCTTCCTCGTTTGAAGTCAGAAGCAGTCCTATTGTGCCGATATGACTCTGATTCTGTTTTACATATTCGCACATGGCAGTGATCATTGCTGCATCACCGCCTTTCATATCAGAACTGCCTCTGCCGTACAGATAAGGCTCTCCATCATAATCGAATATTTCACCACAGAAAGGTGGATGATCCCATTCTGCGGCATCTCCTGTTGGAACCACATCGGTGTGGCCCAGGAAAAGCAGGAAAGGGGAGCCCCGTCCGTGAGTCGCAAGAAGATTGGTTACACCTTTCTCTTCGATGGTATAACAGGTGAAGCCCAATGGCTTTAGGATCTCCTTTATCAGATCCTGACACCCATTATCATCAGGTGTTACTGATTCAATTCTGATCAGCTTCTGTGCCAGCTCAACGGTACGGGATAGCTCCATTTTTCTTCCTTACTGTTCTGTTGATGTCTGAAGCTGCTCGTTTGCTTCAGCCTTTTTCTTGTCATAGGTTGCAAAAATATTAGCCAGGATGGTTCCTGAGATTGAGTGCCATACGCAGGATACTGCTGATGCAATGGCCGCCTCTGCAGAGGTTGGGAAGAACTTACCGCAAAGACCAGTTGCAAGACCTGCATTCTGAACTCCAACCTCGATGGCGAGAGTTCTCTTCTTGGCTGTTGACATCTTGAAGGAACGGCCTGCAAAGAAACCTAGCAGATAACCTAGAGCATTATGACAGAAAATGCACAGGAAGATTACAAGTCCTGACTCAAGGAATTTCTGTCCGTGGTAGGCAATTACGCCACCAACAATTAGTGCAAAACCGATTACAGCAACGCCAGGCATGATCTGACGAACCTTTTTGAAGAAGTCAAATTTGCCGAAAATGATGTTACACATAGAGCCGATGCCTACAGGAACAATAGTTACCATCAGCATAAACTGGAACATGCTCCAGCCGTCAATATCAATACGCTGACCTACCAGATAGTTAACTAGAAGAGGTGTTGCAACAGGAGCAACAATTGTTGATACGGTGGTCATGCCAACTGAGAATGCAACATCACCCTTACACAGGAAGGTCATAATATTTGAGGAAACACCACCAGGGCAGCAGCCAACAAGAACCAGACCTAAAGTTAAACCGTCAGAGAGATTGAAGGTGGTTGCAAGTGCAATTGCAATCAGAGGCATAATTGTAAACTGTGCAATTGTTCCAATCAGAATATCAAATGGTCTCTGGGCCAGAATTCTGTAATCCTGTCTGCCAAGAGTCATACCCATTGAGAGCATAATGATGCCAAGAATAATAATCTGGGTATTGCCTTTTACAAAAGTACATGAGGATGGTACAAAATAGGCGAACACACCTGTGCCGATTACGAACAGTGCTGTGTATTTAGCAAGTATTCTGCTAAGTGTTATTAGAAGTGACATTTTTTTTCCTAAAGTTAGTTTGTCGTTGTCCAAGTGTTTTTTTACACTAACTTCATATTCTACGTATCGAAATTTAAAAGCAATAAGCCCCACTTTTTTTGAATAAAATGCATTAAAACGGAGCAAATTAAAGGTATTGAATGATCTATTTTGGAAATACTATCAGATAATATGTTTTATTTTGGTGCTTTTTCAGAAAAAATAGAATAGTGATAGTAGTTTCATTTTTTGATCTTTTGAGAGAATTTGTTCTTAAGATAAGGATAATTGTTGCGGGTTGTGTGTTATTCTTAGAGTATGTGTATATATTTGTTAGAGATTATCCGATTTGATTACAAAAGAACAATTTTTAAATTACTGCTCCTATCCTATTAAGGCCTTATCCTCTAAAAATTTTTATTTTGATGTTTTATTCAGAATGAAAGGCTTTGGGCTTTTATATCTTCTGGCTTTATGTGTAATTCTTACTATTCCTGCTAGTGTAAAGATCAATCGTGTTCTCGAGATTTTTCGCGGTATTGAGCTTCCTAGAATAGTTGCTATGATTCCTCCTAGCTATGTTGCTCAGGACGGCTCTTTCAGACCTCTTTCCGAGGATAATAGCTACAAGGAAATTTTTACCACCGATGGTACTCTTGCTGTTGTCTACAATGTAAAGGATCAGCCTTTATCAGAAAATGCCCAGAAGGCGATTGTAGAGCTTAACTCAAAGACTATTTCTGTAAAAGCACCAACCCAGAAAACAGTAGTAAAGTATACTGATCTTGTAACCACCGGTACAAATTTTGACCCGCTTGAAACCTCAAACGTTGTAGATGCCATATTTGGTCTGGCAGTACCTTTTGTCTTTGTATTTCTTTTATGCTGGTTTTTCTGCATTCTTGTGTTTAATTCACTCGTAATGGCTGTTTTATCAAAGTTTCTTTTTGTTTTTGTTGGAAAAATAAAGACGTCATTCGGCAATACCCTAAGACTATGCTCATTTGCCAATACTATAGTAGGCATACTGTTATTAGTAGAACTCATTCTGAATGTTAAGCTTCCATTCAATCTGATCATGCTTCTGCCTATGGTGTACATGATTCTTTTTGTTAGGAACTTCAGGTCTGAACTTGAAAAGAATGGTGTGGAAGAGTTTGTCAGAAAATACACACCTCAGGGGACAACAATCAAAAATTATGATAGCGAGTCCACACAGACATCACGAAGAGACATTTCCGACTTTACAGATGGACTTGATTCAACTACAAATAAAGGTAGGACCACTGTAGAAGATTCTATTGAAAATCATTCTGATACAGAACAGAGGCAGGAGGAGAAAAACTCAGAGACCTCTGAAGGTTCTACTAATGCCAAGACCAACTCTAAGTCTTCGGATAATTCTGGTGATGGACCTGGATATTTTGCTCCATAAGGATTTTATATGCGAAAGGTTTTACTTTCTTTGGCTTCTGTTTTATGTGCGTTTTATGCCAATGCGCTTGAGATTACGATAGAGAATCAGACTGATGCTACAGTGGTGATGGCCTTTTCATATCTTGATAACAAGGAAAACGACTGGGTCGTTGATGGCTGGTATAACGTTATGCCAAAGCAGAAGGCAAAGGTTGAGCTGGACAGCAAGAACGATATCTACTATCTTTATTCCGAGTTTTCCAATGGCAAGAAACTTGAGGGTGGAAAAGGAGCTGTTGATCTGAAGGTTAAGGATCGTTCATTTTTCTATAAGCAGAAACAGATCCCTGATGATGTAGACAGAAAGGTAAGTTTTCTGCGTGCAAGAGGCAATGACGGTCACGCTCTAATCCGAATTAAGTAATTTCAAGAATATCATGAATGAAAAAGGACCTGGTAAGGTCCTTTTTAAATCATAAAACTAGTCTTTTTCTCCAAGCTTCAGCCAGAGTTTTGCAAGTTCCAGGTTGTCCTCAAAGGTCTGAGCTCCGCCTGTAAAGCCTGATTTGTGGATAAAGGTCATATTCTTAAGTCCGGTTGCTTTATCAAGCTCGCTATCGTTAAGCCCACGCCAGGAGGCTGGTGCGGATAGTCTGTTTTTAAAGCGCTGTGCCTTTGATTGAGGTAGAGACTGTACTCTCCATCTCTGGTTCCTGTCAGGATAAACAGCAATCAGACAGTCTTTGAAGATCTCCGGATTGTTTAGGACTGCACTGGTCCAAGGCAGTCTCTCATGCATAATCAGGATTTCTCCTCCTGCATAAGCCTCTATAACCTTGGCCACACCACTTTCAGTGTGCAGTGCGTTGATCGATGCATTAAGGAGTATGGTCTTTAGCATCTTTACAGTCTGGTTAAATGATTTGTCCTGATCACTTCCAACTTTGTTAGGCAGATTCATCATAGCAACAATGAATGGAATATCAGCTGTAGCCTGATAAAGTACATTTAATTTGTTGACTATATTTCTTTCGCTTTCTGTTTTCGGATCTGCTATCTGATCGACGTAGCCTGTCAGCTGACCATTGTCATTTAAATCAATCATTGTCATGATGTCTTCATCTATTCTGATAAAGGCATTGTCGATAACTTTTGCTGAAGGGCGGAATTCAAGCTCCTGCTGGGCTACTTTTTTAAGGTAATCGTGTCCGAATTTATCCCACATCAGACCTGCGGTGGCATATTTGACACCATTGCTTCTGCACAGTTTAAAATCCTTAGAATGGTGGTCAAAATGTTTATCGTCATTGATATTAGATACATCAATAACAATATCTGCCTTTTCAAGCTCAGATGGGTCACGTGATCTTATGATTGAGGAAGTCTCAAAAAGATATGTAAGAATGGCGCATGCAGTAGTTTCATCTGCATGGAAGGTTCCGTCATGGGTAGCTATTATCATTTCAACTCCTTAGCTGCGAAAAATTCTATCACAAAAAAGGATGACAAATCGGTAAAAATTGCTATTATGGGCGCACTGTTCACTATTTATATCGAATTATGTTAAAAGATAGCAAAGTTTATTTGGCTCCCCTTGAGGGACTCGCTGATGGTCCAATGCGCGAGGTTTTATGTGCTCATGGTGGTTATGATCTGTGTTTCTCTGAATTTATTCGTATTACAGATCTGTGTGTTTCTGAGAAAACTCTGATACGTGAGATTCCTGAGTTTTTAAATGACTGCAAGACTCCTGACGGTACAGATCTGCGCGTGCAGTTTCTTGGCGATAACCCTAAAACTTTAGCTCTGTCTGCCGTTAAAGCTCATAAACTTGGAGCAAAATCCATCGATATCAATTTCGGCTGTCCTTCAAGATTTGTTCATCACTCTGGCGCTATGCTCTTAAAGGAGCCTGAACTGATGCATGAGATTATGTGTACTGTTCGTGAGGCTCTTCCTCCAGAATGTGAACTGTCTGCAAAGGTCAGACTTGGTTTTGCGGATAAGTCAGAAGCTCCTGAGGTGATTAAATCTGTTGCAGTGGATGGTGTTAAGGAAATTACAGTTCACTGCAGAACAAGAAAGGATTTGTACAAGGAAGAAGCTTTAGACTGGGCCTCCTTACGTAATCTTCACGAATTAGCTCCTAATGCAACTCTGATTGCAAATGGAAATATCAATTCTCTTGAGGATGCTATAAAGTGTAAGGATATTACTCTTTGTAATGATTTTATGTGTGGAAGAGGGGCTTTTGCTATTCCTAATCTTGGACATGTAATTAAGGATGGTGCAGAGCCATTCTCAATTGTTGATATTCTTAAAACTGATGTTGAGGTTATCGAGGTATTTGCCAAGTCAAGACCAACAGAAAAGATGGTTATGGATAGAGCCAAGCAGTTTTTAGGTTATGCAAGAGTTCACAGAAGAAAATTAAATCCATTTTTTAAAGTTTTCTGCAAGTGCGTAACTGTAAACGATGGACTAAAATTATTATATGACGAGATAAAACGTGAGGAGCTAAATTCTAATGATAACTAAATCTAAACTCGTTTTGTTTTCTGCCATTCTTTTAGGCAGTGCTGCTTATGCTGATACACAGATGGCTTATTTCCCTCCTGTGCCTGAATCATGGAATGTTAAGGTAGAAGGAACCTCAATTGAGTATTCTTCACCTGTTAATAAGAAAACCCAGCCCCAACCTAAAACCAAGATTCGTTTTCAGTACACCAAGACTACTCAGGACAAGGATGCAACTACCCTTGCTGAAGAGTATGCAAAGGATAATGAATGTGGTGCTCCAAGAGAACAGGGGAAGGCTTTCTTTACTATTTCATGCCCAAATATAGCAAGAAATGCTGTTATTGTCGGTGAACCTAACAATATGTATTTTATTGAACTGTCCGGAGAAGTAACTGCAGAGGCCAAGAATCTCATCAATACTTATGTAACTTCAATTGTTAACGGAAAGAGGACTTTTGAAGACAGAGAGATTGGAGAAAAGATATCTCGATAATTTTTTGAGAGTTTCTTTTTTTATAAAGGCCTGGCGGTTCATACTGAAATCCTCCAGGTCTTTTTTATTGCTTACCAGAGGTGCTGTTATTTTTTTGTGGAAAAAACAGGCTTGAAAGAATTCCAAATGTTAAAGCCACTCCGATCACAATCAATGAGGTGTATACGTCAATATCAATACCTACTCCGAAAAGATGCAGAGATGCGGCTGCAGCAAGTTTGAATGAAACAAAGAACAGCAGAAAGATAACCGCTTTTTCCAGATGCACAAGGGCGTTTTTCAATGCATCAAGAATAAAGAACATTGAACGTAGTCCAAGCATTGCAAAGATCATACATGAGTAAACTATGAACGGATCCTTTGAAACAGCGATAATTGCGGGAACAGAATCGAAGGCAAACATGACATCAGATGTTTCAACAATTGCAAGACAAAGAAACAAAGGCGTTGCGTAGAACAAGCCTTTTCTTTTTAACACAATGTCTCTGTTCTCTTCTTTTTTCAGCTCTTCTTCAACATGTTCTTTTGAGATAAAGAAATTGTGTCCGTAGAGTTTTGGATAAAGTGGAAGGAACAGCTTTACAAATCTAAATGCGGGATGTGCCGAGAAATCTGATATTTCAGAACCATCCTTTTTCTTTAGCATCAAAACTGCAGTGATGGCAACTATAATTGCGAATACAATTTCCACGTACGGTCCAAGAGCAAACAGGCTTGTACCTATCAGTACGAAAATCAGCCTGAATACAACCGCTCCAATAACGCCCCAATACAATACTCGGTGAGTATAGCCTGATTTGATTCCAAACCAGGAGAATATGGCCATGATAGCGAACAGATTATCTACTGATAGTGCCATTTCAAAGGCGTAACCTGCAAAATACAGTGAAGCCGCCTCAGCAGAGAAATGGAAGTAAAGGAAGATACCAAAAGCTACACCTATAGCAATCCAGAATAATGTCCATAAAGCTGCAGCCTTAATTAAAATCGGTTTGTCTGCTCTGTGAGCAAAAAGATCAATAATCAGACCTGAAATTGCCAGAAATGTGAAGATTATAATTGTTTCAGTTTCAAATCCAATGTGAACAGAATTCTGCATATTTCTTCGTTACTCAAAAAAAATGGTATGTGTTTTTTTTCACATACCATTATCTTCGTTTATCCTGGTAAAACAAGATTATTTAACAAAATTATAGTTCTGTAATGGATTTCCTGAGAGGTATCTTGAGGTGGCATCTGCAAGTGGTGAGGCATCAAAGCAGCTGGTGGTTCCTAAATGACAGGTTGGACCATCTGGTCTTGCCAGAACAAGCAGAGTGTCCTTGTCACAGTCACAGGTAATTGATCTCATATGCAGAAAATTACCAGACTCCTCTCCCTTAGTCCATAGCTTCTGTCTTGCTCTTGAGTAGAATGTTACATAATGGGTATCAATGGTTTTCTGGATAGATTCCTTGTTCATGTAGCCCATCATTAAAACCTGACCAGTCTGGCAGTCCTGAACAATTGCAGGGATTAGACCATTATTCTTTTCAAAATCCAAATCGTCAATATTTTCAAAACCATGGAAATATCTAATCACGGATACAAACTCCTTTTCCTTTTAAATAATCCTTTAGTTCAGGAATATGAATTGTTCCCTTATGAAATACTGAAGCGGCAAGAGCTCCATCTGTATTTGCAACTTCAAAGGCTTCATAGAAGTGTTCCATTGTGCCGGCACCACCGGATGCAATAAGAGGAACACTGCAGATTTCACGAACTTTTTTTAGCTGCTCTAAATCATAACCATTGCGCATACCATCCTGATTCATCATGTTCAGAACAATCTCACCTGCGCCTCTCTTCTGAACTTCTTTTACCCACTCAAGAGTTGTCCAGGCAGTAGTGGTTGTCTTACTAACATCTCCGGTATATTGTTTTACCTGATAGTTATTAAGGTCCTTATTATAGTATGTATCGATTCCTACAACTACACACTGAACTCCGAACTTGTCAGCAAGTCTTGTAATCAGAGTAGGATCTGCAAGAGCAGGAGAGTTGATGGAAATCTTATCTGCACCATACTGCAGAATGGTTCTGGCATCCTCAACTGATTTGATTCCTCCTGCAACTGCAAAAGGAATGTTTATAACCTCTGCAACCTTTGCAACCCAGGATTTATCCACACGACGGTTATCTGATGAGGCGGTAATATCGTAGAAAACCAGTTCATCCGCACCTTCATCTGCGTATCTCTTTGCAAGGTCAATAATTGATCCCATAACCTCATGGTTTCGGAACTGTACGCCTTTAACAACTACTCCGTCTCGAACATCCAGGCAGGGAATTATGCGTTTTGCCAGCATTTAATTGCCTCCTCAACAGTAAATTTACCTTCTAAAAGAGAGCGGCCTAGAACGACTGATTTAGCTCCTGCTCTGGCAACATTTCTTATATCTTCAAGAGAGGAAATGCCTCCTGAGGCAATGATGTCCAGATCTGGGTATTTTGCATATAAGGATGCATACAGGGAGTTGTTTGCCCCCTTCATCATTCCGTCTTTGCTGATGTCAGTTACCAGTACATGTTTGATATGATATGGTAGATAATGACGCAGAATCTGATCCAGTGTGGTATCAGAAGTTTTCAGCCAGCCGTGAGTTGCAACATAAGGAACATCGTCTGTAAGTCTTACATCCAGTGCAAGAGTAAAGTGTTCCGCGCCAAACAGCTTTAACCATCCTCTGACTAGATGTGGCTGTTTAACTGCAACTGAACCTACAACTACGCGTTCTACGCCAAGATCCAGAAGATTTCTGATATCAAATTCTGATCTTATACCGCCTCCCGTCTGAATTGGAACAGGGGAAGCTTTAACAATTTTGCTGATTAGGGCTCTCTGTCTTAAAACAGGATCTTTGGCACCATCAAGATCAACAATATGAATAAGTTCGGCTCCCTGATTGGCTGCATCGTAAATTCTCTTTATAGGATCTACATCAAATATTGTTTTCTGAGCAAAATCGCCTTGTTTAAGACGAACGACGTGACCGCCGGATAAATCAAGTGCAGGGATAATCAATTTTTTGCTCCTAGAAATTCTTAATAAAGTTTGTCAGTAACTGTTCACCTGCTGCGGATGACTTTTCTGGGTGGAATTGAACTCCCATAAAGTTATCCTTTGCAATTGCTGAAGAAAATTCTGTTCCATAGGTGGTTTTACCAATGGTGTAATCTCCGGTCTGCATTGCAAATGAGTGATCAAAATAGAAAAATGCATCCTGTTTTATATCAGAAAACAGAGGATGATCTGTGTGATTAACTGTATTCCAACCCATATGAGGGAGTCTCAGACCGTCACATTTAAGTTTTACACACCTGGCCTTTACAATATCAAGACATTCAATAACACTGTCCTGACCTAAAGGAACTTCCTCTGAATCTGTCGCCTGAATCTGCATTCCAAGACAGATTCCTAAAAGAGGTTTTTGGGTTTCAAGAATAAAGTCTCTGAGTTTATATTTGTTGATGCCGTCCATTACAGCGGCTGCAGTACCAACACCAGGTAGAACCAGTCTGTCTGCATTCTGTAGCTCAGAAATCTCAGATGAAACTATGGCTTCATATCCGATTCTTTTAAATGCCTGAACTACTGAATTTAGATTGGCAGATCCTGTGTCAATGATTGAAATCTTCATGTTTAAAGTTTTCCTTTTGAAGATGGCAGTTCATTTCCTGATCTTGCAAGAGCAACTCTAAGTGCTCTACCGAAGGCTTTGAACAGTGCTTCTATCTGATGGTGAGCGTTGCCTTCGCTTACATACATGTGAAGGCTTAATCCCATGGCTACAGCCAGTGCGTGGAAGAAGTGAGGCACCATCTGGGCAGACATCTGACCAACCTTATCTCTTGTGAAATCTGCGCAGAAGTCAAATTTAACGTGAGGACGTCCTGAAATATCCAGTGCAACAGTGACATTATCCTCATCAAGACAGTCTGCAAATACTTTTGCATAGACTTCATCCATAGGCAGCACAAATCCGAATCTACCGATACCTCTTTTATCGCCTAAGGCCTTCAGTAAAGCTTCACCTAAGGCTATACCGGTATCCTCTATGGTATGATGGTCGTCAACTTCCAGATCACCTTCAACTTTGGCATCAATGCTGATTCCACCATGAGTGGCAATCTGATCGAGCATATGGTCGAAGAAGCCGATTCCAGTGTCAAAGTGAGAGCGTCCGCTATGATCCAAATCAACAGTGATTTTAATCTTTGTTTCACGCGTATTTCTTTCAACAGTTGCTACTCTTGGAAGAGAACAAAGCTCGTCTGCAATTTTGTCCCAGCCCATGTTTACAGGATCATACTTTATAGGTGTGATCCCCATGTTCTGTCCCATCTTTACATCGGATTCTCTGTCTCCAATGAAATAGGATTTTGTTCGATCCCAAGAGGTGTCTTTTAGATAGTTCATTACAAGACCAAGCTCAGGTTTTCTGCAGCTGCAGTGATCTTCAGGCTTGTGAGGACAGATTAGCACCTGTTCAAAATCAATACCCTGACTCTCCAGGGTATTTAAAATAAGTTCATGAGCAGGAGTAAAGGTATTAAGAGGGAAAGACTCTGTTCCCAGTCCATCCTGATTTGACACCATAACAAAGGTATATCCTGCAGCCTGAAGCTTAAGCAGGGCTGGAATCACGTTTTTTTCAAACTTAACCTTAGATAGGGCATCAACCTGATAATCCTCTGGTTCGGTTACCAGGGTTCCGTCTCTGTCGATAAAAAGGTATTTTTTCACACTAAATCTCCAGACTCTTCAGGTAACGCATCAGCTCTTCAAGCTCGGCATCAGAACCAATGGAGATGCGGACACAGTTCTTTAAGCCAGGTTTTGTTTCAAAGGAACGTAGAATAACCCCCTTTTGAACCATTGCATCGAAAACCTTTGGCCCATCCCTGAATTCAACCAGAATGAAGTTGCCAACAGACTCAAATGTCTTAACAACAAAAGGCAGAGTATTCAGAGCTTCTTTGAGTTTTAGTCTTCTTTCATTGCACTTGGCTACTCTGTCACGTGTCATTTCCACACCGTGATCAGACAGGGCCTGAACCGCAATCTGAGCCACAGGATCTGCAATTGGGTAAGGATCTATTACCTTTAGCATTGCCTTAATAATGTTTTCATTGGCAATAGCAAAGCCACAGCGAATACCTGCCAGAGCAAATGCTTTTGAAAGAGTTCTTGTTACAATCAGATTCTCGTAATCTTTTACCATTGAGGTGTAATCGTCAGACTCAGATGCAAACTCAATGTAGGCTTCGTCCATTACAATCAGTGTATCTGGCAGTGCTTTTAGCAGTTTTTCAAGTTCTGACTTTTCAAAGATATTTCCTAATGGATTGGCAGGAGAGTCGATAAACACAGCTTTGATTTTGAATGAACTGCTGTTTACTGCATCAATCAGTGCCTGAGCCTTTAGAGAAAAATCAGCTTCTCTTTTTGCAGTTGCAACCAGTACGTTATTAGTATTAGCCGCAACTTCATACATACCATAGGTTGGCGGAGCAATAAGAATTCCCTCTGTACCAGCTTCGCAGAAGGTTCTGATTATAAGTCCTATAACTTCATCTGAACCTCTGGCTGCAAGTACCATTGATTTGTGAACACCTGCATAATCTGCATATCTTTCTATTAAATCTTCAGGCTGACAGTCTGGATATCTGTTGAGAGTTGATGAATTTAAAAAGTAGCCTTCTGATTTAGGAGATTCGTTTGCATTGAGGAAGTTATGACCATGACCACCAATACGACGAGCTGATAAATATGGGACAAGCTTCTGTACGTGTTTGGTAATTATTTTTTCAAAGTTCATATCATTATCCTCAGTTAAATGTCTTTTACTCTTACAACTACTGCGTTTCTGTGGGCATCAAGTCCCTCTGCAGAAGCCATAGAGGTGACAGTTTTTGCGATTTCCTTTAATCCTTCCTGTGAAGCTCTCTGAATGGTATAGCGTCGTCTGTAGTCATCAGTTCCTAATGCACTGAAGGTTTTTGCATAACCATAGGTTGGAAGGGTATGATTTGTGCCTGATGCATAGTCTCCTAATGATTCAGGAGTATATGCTCCCACAAATATAGATCCTGCGTTTCTCAGTTTATCAATCAGCTCATCCGGATTATCAATCTGTAGAATCAGATGTTCTGGAGCATATCTGTTTGATAATTCTGCTGCCTCATCAAGAGTATCAACCACAAGGGCGGTACTCTTTGATAATGCTTTTTCAGCAATTTCTTTACGAGGTAGCTTTTCAAGCTGTTCCTCTACTTTAAGCATTACCTTCTGCGCAAACTCTTTGCTTAAAGCAATAAGAATTACCTGAGAGTCTGGACCATGTTCAGCCTGAGATAGCAGATCTGCGGCAATGTATTCAGGATTTGCGCTGTCAGATGCAATTACCAGAACTTCTGATGGACCTGCAGGCATATCAATTGAAGCTCCCAGAGCATCGTTAGAAACGAGTCTTTTTGCCATGGTAACAAACTGATTACCTGGGCCAAAGATTTTTAGCACTTTTGGTACACTCTCTGTGCCGTATGCCATAGCAGCAATAGCCTGTGCGCCGCCAAGATTAAAGATTCTCTTTACTCCAGACTTGGAAGCTGCATATATGATTGCATCAGAGATAGGAGGTGGTGAACATAGAATTACCTCCGGACACTGAGCAATTTTTGCTGGCACAGCAAGCATTAGCGCTGTTGAAACCAATGGTGCGGAACCGCCGGGTACATACAGGCCCACAGAATCAATTGGGTGTGTATGTGTCTCACAAACAATACCAGGGAAGGTTTCAATCTTTATATGATGAGGTTTCTGCTCAGAGTGAAACTTAGCAATATTTTCATAGGCTGTATCAATTGCCTTTTTCAGGTCTGAATCAACTCTTTGACAGGCAGCTCTGATTTCCTCTGCTGTCCATTCAATATGTTCTCCCTCGAATTTATCAAGGGTCTTTGAATACTCAAAAAGGGCGGTATCGCCCTCTTTGCGTATTCTGGAAATAATTGATGTTACAATTTCTCTGATCTTGTCAGATGAGGCCTGAGCTGGTCTCATCAGAGCTTCTGTCTGCTCCTTGGCGCTCAGGTCTTTCCAAATCTTAACTTCCATTTCTATCCCTTACTAGCCAAGCATCTTCTCAATTGGAACAACCAGAATAGAGGTAGCTCCAAGAGCCTTTAACTGCTCTAGAGTTTCCCAGAATACCTTTTCTCTGGATACAGCGTGAAGCGCTACTCTGTCAGTGCTTCCTTCGAGCTCGATAATTGAAGGATTCTCTGCACCAGGAAGAATTGCTCTAATCTGCTCTAGCTTTGCTTTAGGCGCATTCATCATGATGTATCTGCTTTCAACTGCAGACATAACACCTTTGAATCGCTCTATGATAGTGTTGGCTATAGCCTGTTTCTCTGGGAATAAAGGCTGATCTCTTCCAATCAGCACTGCCTTTGAAGTGTAAATGGTTTCAACTTCCTTCAGACCATTTGACTGAAGGGTTGCTCCTGTACATACAAGATCACAGATCGCATCAGCAAGTCCGGCACGAGGTGCTACCTCTACAGAACCTGTCAGAAGAACAGATCTGAAATTAACTCCTGCTTCCTTCATAACACGGCGGAGCAGGTGAGGGTATGTGGTTGCAATCTTTTTGCCCTCAAGATCTGCAAGACCATGCCATTCATCTTCTGTTGGAACAGCAATTGACAGTCTGCAGTCTCCAAAATTCAGTTTCAGAACTTCATTGAAGCCTGTGTACATTCCGTCTAACTCACGTTGCATGGTGGTTTCTTCAAGAACATTCTGTCCTACAATACCCCAGTCAACAACATGATCCATTACAAGACCAGGAATGTCGTCATCTCGTACTCGCAGAATGTCTATAGGCAGATTCTCAGCATGTGCAAGCAGATGATCTTTGTTAGAGGAAATCTTAATTCCACTGTCTTTGAATAACTTTAATGTTTCATCTGTTAGTCGCCCGGACTTCTGAATTGCAATACGCAGGCGCTTCTTTTCGCTGCCATTATTTTCGCAACATGCTTTGCAAGTACTCATATATATCTCTTTAAATTTAAATGAAAAACAATAAGAAAAAGTGAATTAAATCACTTTGAACTCTAATAGTGTAACATAATTACAAATAAAGCAAATATATTGAAAGACTAAAGAAAGGGAGCTCCAAAACTGATCAGTTTTGGATCTCTGATTATTTTTTTGATCTGATATTGAGAAATATTATCTTAAGTTTTCGGCTGTGATTCTGTCTAAGGTTCCATCTGCCTTCCATTTCTTTATGAGCTTATCTATAAACTGTGAAAGATCGGAGCCTTTTGGAGTGACTATTCCATAAGATTGAGGAGCAAACTCCTCCTTTAGGATTTTTTTATTAACATCCTGATGAGTTAAAAGAACAATTTTGTCGTTACAGAATCCCTGAACTTCCTCTGAATCCATAGCATTGATTATTGATTCATCTGTATCATAGATGATGAAACTAATCTTATTGTTCCAGGTTTCTGCGCTGAAATTTTTCTCATCAAAACTGTTTTTTTCAATAATCCCCTTAGAGACCATGTATTTTACAAGCTCAAGAGGAGCAGTTGCGTTTTGAATTACACCAACTTTTTTTCCAACTAAATCCTTAATTGAATTTATGTTGTCATTTTTGTTTACCAACACAGAAATATTGGTAGAAAAATATGGTGAAGAAATATCATATTTCTGTTTTCTCTCATCTGTGATGGTGTAGGTACCGATCATGCAGTCTGCATAATCGATTTCTAACATGTTATCTCGATTTGTAGGTGTTGTTGTGATAAATGTAACCGCAACCTTGTCCCCAATTTCCTTTGCAATCATTTTTGCAATAGTTGGTTCCAGTCCAATATATTCTCCTGTTCTACTGTCCTGCATAGACAGAATTTCAAGATTATTGTTTACAGACACTCTAAGTTCTTCGTTATCCTTGATTCTTTGTAGTCTACTTTCATCTGCATAGGATGAACTGCATAAAGATAAAGCTATAACACAAGCAGAAAGAGTTAAAGATAATTTTTTTAACTGCATATTTTTGTCCACCAAACAGACTATACACTAGGTTAAGTGTATGTATATAAAAAACAATCGTAAAATATATTTAACAGATTATGTGATGTAGTGCAATAGAATAATGGACAATTACCGAAAGGTTGAACAGACTGCAGGCTAAAACCTGTCTGTTAAATTAAAGGCTATATAGAGAGGCAAGAAAATGTCCGTTGGTTCAGAACGTTAGCCTACCACAAGGATATTCGATAATAATACTGTGGTAGAACAAAGATGAATCTATGTTTTCTTATTTATAGAAATCTGAATGGCTTTTGTTTCTTTTCTTAACAAAGATAGAAAGAAACAGTAACAGGGCAACCAGAGTAGATACTGAGAAAATAATGAGAATCCAGAATGGCATGCTCTGACCTAGAAATTCCCAGTTCAGCTTATCTGAACATATACCTACAGCTTTAAACATGAAAGGTGCAATTTGATCTAATGGAAGAAAATCAGGAAATTCTGTTTTTAACTTACAGGTTGATCCGAAAAGAGAGGATGAATTGTATGCCTGATAATGTTCAAAGGTAACAATTAAACCTCCGATAGAAGAGGCCAGAAAAGCAGCAGAACAAAGAAATCTAACAACCAGAAAATTAGCAGCAATAGCTCCAATGAATCCAGCAACTATAAATCCAAGAAAATAAGCTCTTTCATATACGCAGTTTACGCATGGATCTAAGTGAAGATTATATTGAAAATATAAACCACAACCTTCAAAAGCAATGCCTGCCACTAACAGTAAGAACCAAAAGAACCTAGAGGCGCAGATTAACTTAACTATCTGGAACACATTAACTCCTAAATTGTGTGGAAATTATCCTTACCTGCCAATAATATCACTTTCTACTACTTATAGATTAGAAGATCATTTTTTTATTACAAATTAAAGAGTTGTAAATTTCAACAAAAACTTGATACAGATTACAAATTTTGGATAGAAAAAACCCGTTATCAATCAGGTAATCAATAACGGGCTCCATACTGAGTTAGTATGAGGAATTTAATTATTTGCCTAGGATTAGTTCAACTGTAGGCATATGCAGTATTCCATTTGACACGAACCACTCTGATGCGATTGGCATTAGGAACCAGGTAGTTAAAAGACCTACAACAGTTAGAACAATAGTATAAGGGAGAGCCATATACATCATCTTAAAGTAAGGCAGTTTGATTAGTGCTGCAATTGGAGATGTAAGCAGGAACAGGAATGCAGCCTGTCCATTTGGTGTTGCAACTGATGGCAGGTTGGTACCGGCGTTAATTGCAATGGCCAGCTCATCAAAGTGTTCTGGAGTGATAACTCCATCAACAAGAGCATCTCTTACCTGTTCAATATAGATTGTTGCAACGAATACGTTATCTGATACGGAAGAGATAATTCCGTTTGCCATATAGAAGATTGGGATATGCAATTCTCTTGGTGCTGAGAATACCCAGTCAATAATAGGAGTGAACAGTCCCTGCTCAGCAATAACAGTTACAACTGTGAAGAATACACATAATAAAGCACAGAATGGCATTGATTCTGTAAATGCTTTACCGATAGGTCCTTCAGAGGTTACACCGCATAAAGAGGTAGCTAATACGATAACACTCAGACCGATTAGACCAACTGATGCTAAATGGAAGCCTAATGCAAAGATCAGCCATACTACGCACAGACCCTGAATAACCAGATTCAGTTTATCGCGCTTGGTTAATTCTCTTGTCTGATCTTCATCTCTTTTTACCATGATTTCGTAAATAGGCTGAGGCATTACATGACCGTATCCGAATAATTTGAATTTCTCAAGCATTACACATGTTAAAAGACCACAGGCTAAAACTGGTAGAGAAATTGAACACATACGGAATGCATAATCCATGAAGCTCCATTTGCAGACACTACCGATAATTAGGTTCTGAGGCTCACCAACAAGGGTACATACACCACCTAATGTTGTACCTACAGCAGCGTGCATTAAAAGACTTCTCAGGAAAGCTCTGAATTCTGTCAGGTTCTGTTTATGTTCATCTGGAACAATATCGTCGTTGGTACTTACAAGAGCCAGTGCGTTATTATTGGTAATAGTCTTCATGTAAAGCTGGTACAGACCAACACAGGTGGAGATGATAATTGCAAGCACTGTTAAAGCATCAGCGAATGCAGATAAAAAAGCACTCATGAAACAGAACATGAATGCTAGTTTAATGTTTGATCTTACTTTTACCAGAAGCTTGGTGAAGAAGAATAGAAGGAAGTCACGAACGAAGTGAATACCTGCGACCATGAACATCAGAAGCATGATTACTTCTAGGTTTGCTTCAATTTCATGAGTAACGTTATGAACATCGCACATGCCGATAAAGCAGGCTTCAATGACCAGAAGACCGCCCGCTTCAAGAGGGTAGCAGTCAAGAGCCATTGCAAGTGTGAAAATAAATTCCAGCACTAAAAGCCAACCAGCCACAAACATTGAATAGTGTGCAACGATTGGATTTAATACCAAAAAAGCTATTATTACGTTTTTATACCAGGCAGGAGCATTACCTAAGAAGTTAAGCACTCCGGCCTTAGCATAGCTTATTGAAGTGTTCATATAGCCTCATGTTTTTCTAAATATGTATTTGATTGAATATAAAATCTTTCTGTATCGTAAAAAATAACATTTCTTTAAGGAAAGTTTTATTGTTAGTTTTTTAAGAAACAATATAAAAGACCACCACGATTATATTACGAAAGCATTGATTTTTTAATAGGTTAAAAGGGCATTTGTCATGCATTTTGAAAATTAATTTAATTTTTTATTTTCTCTGTCCGTAGGAGATGTTTTTTTGCACAAAAAAAGTATGACGGGTATTATCCTCTGAGAAAAACACATCGCCTAAAGGAAGGCGATGTCAAAGAAAGATTATTTGTTTAAATTGTTTTCTGCATCTTTGCCGCTTACAGATCTTAGTGATAGTAAATTAAGTATGTAGTAGAGAATGTATAGGATATATATTCTTATAAAAAGATAAACATAAACAGGATCAAATGCTCCATCTTTTTTAAGAATTACAGACTCAAGATACATGATCTTGTAGTAAGCGAATCTGTTTTCAATAATCATTGCCAACACATAGAAAAGAACAAATATCAGTATGTAAAGGTGAAAATTTTTCATAAAAGCTTCTAATGTCAGCTTCAACTTACTGATGTTATTCAGCGGATCTATATGTTTTGCCGTACATATAAAGGAAAATGTTGCAATTAGTACTGTTAGAACAAAAATGCAAATTGCACTTATACCAAAAAGGTAAGACATGTTTCTTGCGTACTCTATCTGTTCCGGAGTGGCAATTTGCAGTACCTGATTATTAAGCGCTTTCTCCTTATAAATCTCCAGATATAGTTCTGCTTTACTGGAAATGCATTTGTACATTACATACAGGAAGGAAAAATACACCAACTGCGTAATTAAAAATATTCTGATACTGAAGATTTCTCTGAATTTTTTTAATGTTGCGTAGTTCTGTTTTGAGAACTCCGTGTAGTACAGATTTGCTGCAATGTTAGGAAAGAAAACAGCCAAAGGCAGTAGAAGAAGTCCTATTAGAGGATGTTTTACAGCATTGACAACAGCTGAAAAAATGCCGCCCACAGCGACAGCATGTGGGCGGATAGATTTAATATTTTCTGTCATATTTTTTAGATGAAGGCAGAAGATACAATAATCAGCATTACCTGAGGAGATAGAATTCTCAGGAACATAACAAATGGATATACAGTAGCGTAACCTATTGATGAAGCTTCGGCATCCTTGTACATACCATTTGCGTAAGCAAGTGCTGGAGGATCTGTATATGAACCTGCTAATACACCGCATAGAACCAGATAATTAACTTTGAATACTTTTGCTCCAACGAATCCGACAATCAGCAGAGGAATGATGGAAATCAGAGTAGCCCAGGCCATCCAGTGAAGACCTAGACCATTGGTTAAAGTCTCCCAGAATCCATTTGCACCGGCTCTTATACCAACAATTGTCAGGAATAGGGTAATACCGATTTCCTTGAATGCAGATAGAGCTGAAATAGGAAGTCTCCAGTGCATTACGTTTTTGGTCCAGAAATCACCAAATCTTGCAAGCATAATTGCACAAACCAGAGTTCCACCGATTACACCTAGCTTCATAGGAGCAGGGACACCTGGAATAGGAATTGGCACAGAACCTAGAAGCATACCCAGGAACAGACCGATGAAAATAGGCATCATTGGTACGTGGTTCATGGTGGTTGATGAGTTACCTACAACTTTACCAGCCTTACGGATGTTCTCCATGGTACCAACAACATTGATTTCGTCACCTAAAGCCAGACGTAAATCAGGAGTTGGCATGAACTGAATACCAGATCTGAATACACGTGAAATTACTAAGCCGAACTGATTTTCAAGATCAAGTTCTGCAAGTGTTCTACCCATTACATGGTTGTTGGTAATAATCAGATGACGAACTGATATTGTTGAACCGTGAGTGGTTAAAACATCCTTTGTCTCAGTTCCGATTGCCTGTGAAGCCTTTTGAACATACTTGGCACCGCCGACCAGATGAACAATGTCACCCTTCTTTAAAATCAGATCTTTTGTTGGAACTGACAGCTCTCCATCTCTCTTGATACGTGAGCAGATTACAGTACCGTCTGAAACACATGGAATATCGCTAATGGTTTTTCCAAAGTAATCTGAGTTTTCAATTTCAACGTTTGAAACGATTGGAGTGTCAACTCCACGACCTTTGCTTTCAGCGTAAGCGCTTCCTTCACCTTCGATGCTGATGTGGAAAATTGCTCTAATAAGGATCATGGTGATCAGAATGGAGCTAACACCGAATGGATATGCTACTGCGTAAGCCTGAGGAACAGTCTTGGTGTCAAAACCTAAAGCAAGTGCATCTCTTCCTGAAGCCTGAATCTGGGCGGACAGATCATTAACCATGGCAATTGCAGCTGATAGAGCTGGTGTATTAGTGATACCACCTGAATACATACCAACCATAGCATCTGGAGTTACGATACCGCAGTAGAATAATGTTAATGAAATTGCGCAACCAAGAACAATAATTGAAACTGCAAGGGTGATTAACTTCAGACCACTGCCTCTTAGGGCTGCAAAGAAGCTAGGACCAACCTGAATACCGATTGCATATACGAACAGCATCAATCCGAATTCCTGAAGGAAGTGAAGAATGGTTTCTTCAGAAGTTGCAGCTCCGGTTGCTGAAATTAAATCAAATCCGAAATAAGCGTGTGCCATATGACCGACAAAAATACCAGAGAACAGCACGCCACCAATTCCGACACCGACACCTTTATATTTAAGCTGGCCAAGGGCTATACCTAAAACAGCGCCGACTGAAACGTAAATAATTAACAGGGCAAGAGATGACATTTATAAATCCTAATTGGATAAACTGACATATTATCACTTTGCTTTAAAGTGAAGCTTCTTGTTTAACGGATCTTTCGATCCTGTTTCATGCGGACTAACTATCGTATATCTAACGGATTAGTTGGCACAAAACAACAAAGATACCTTTCGTAATCTCAATGTTTTTCTTTAATCTTCAAAAAAAAACAAGAAAAACATTGTAATTATGAGAGGTAAAATAAAATTGACAATTATATTAGCCAATTTTATTCCGCGTGTATTGTATCACAGTAGATTTGAGAATTTTTAACCATTTCACATTTTTTCTGAAATGTATTTTTTTGGTTACTTTGGTAGGAATTTCTAGAGCAGATCTATTGATATGTAAATGCAGTTTTCCTCTGGAGCATAGTCCAATAGAGGCTCGTCAAAAACTTCATAGCTCCAGTCATTGATTTCTTCAATAGCCGCATCAGATGACATGAATTTAAGACTCATGCAGAGACCTTTGAATTCATTGATATCAATAACATCTGTTTCAAGACTCTTGATTGCTTCAATAAGTTTTCTTGCATTCTCTGAAGAATAATTTCTCTCATTGTTTGTTTCATCAGAAATTTCAGTTTTGGGGTCTTCTGTAATTGGTTGAACTTCAGCTTCAAGTGTTCCTTCATCAATAC
Source organism: uncultured Succinatimonas sp. (assembly GCA_900317105.1). Taxonomy (GTDB): domain Bacteria; phylum Pseudomonadota; class Gammaproteobacteria; order Enterobacterales; family Succinivibrionaceae; genus Succinivibrio. Next base: position 53,922 of record ONFP01000005.1, read on the forward strand.
GGATCTGATTTATTACATCCTGAATCTGGGCACTTTCCCTGAGTTTAGAATCGATCAGAGATGAATCAAGATTCTTTGTATCAAATGTATTGGCCTTAAAGAAACTGTGTTCTGAACTTCTATAAAGAGAGGATTGCATTTCCTTGTGAACTGTATGCTTCTTATCTGTATTTTCCTCATTATCAGATTTGATCTCCTTTACAGATGACTTTACATTCATCAGAGCAAAAATCAGGCTGAATTTCTCGGACAGATAATTCTTTAGAGGAGATGTTCTGATCTCGTCCATAACAATCTTTTTCAGATAGTTAATGCAGAGTTTAAAATTAGGATTGTTTTTCTGCTCTGCATAAAGATTACTGTAGTAATTCTTTTCAAAAGGTTTTGTTCCGTGCATCAGAAGTCTTAGATTATTGAAGAATTTGATGGCAAAAACATTCTGCTTCGGAGTCAGTTCCATATATCTGGACAGTCTGATTTCAACTGTATTAACCGGTACCACGTAATTGAATATGATAAATGCCATCTGAGCTGCACAGAGTTTATCCATAAAGTCCTCTGTCATCTCATCTGCAGGCAGTGATGTTGTAATAATCTTGTGCTGCTTTAGTTTTGCTCTGGCTTCCTTTGGCAGAGACATATCAATAGGCACAACCATAAGACCAAGCTTTGGCAGATGATCTTCAATACATTCTGTAGCTAGGAAAGAGTACTCAATTTTAAATATATCGCAAAGCTGAGAATATTTATTGAAGATAACCTCGTTAAGATTTCTCTTGATACTCTGTGCTTCAAGTCTTCCGAGTTCCCCTGTGATTAGTCTTGCCAGAGTATGATCTGATTGTGTCTTTACAGTTGAGAGATATCGGATGATATTGTCTGCAACAGAAAATTCCTGTCTGATTTCATCGAGAATTGAATCATCTGGCTGTTTTTCAAAGCCTGTAATAATATTTATAGAGTTATCTCCACAGATTGGTGCCATCAAATTTGCAAATACAGGGTGATGAATCAGAGTCTGTAGATTCTTGTGAGCGTGAGTGTTCATCTGTCTTAATGATTCATCAAATATCAGATAATTGTTGAAGTCTTTTTCCTGCTCACTGTACCTGGCGACGGAGGCTCTAATCTCATCAAGATTTAGGCCATTAAAAATTCTATTTAAAAAATCTTCACTGATGAATGGTCTGATTTTTCCGATTATTACTTTTATAAAATAATCTGTTGTACCCTTGAGATCATGTAGCCATTTGTATTTATTATCATTGGTACTGCCGGTTGCAAGATGATATACGTAAAGCTCGAAAAGCTCCCGGTTTTCCGAATATAAATCAGCAATACTGTCTTTTCCTTTTGAACATAAAAGAGAGAATAGAGACAGTTTAGCAAGCTCAGGGTAATAAAACAGAGCAATAAGAATAGAGCTTTTATCTCTGATTTTATCGACAGCTCTATCTGTTGCTTCAAATAGTGCGAAGTAAAGTCCCCTTAAAAACAGCAGCTCTATTATCTGTGTACTCTGATATTCTTCATTAAGCTTATCAATCGCATCTTCCAGATCCTTACTGTCGTACGAAATAAACAGTGGTTTTAGGATAAGCCTTATGTAGAAATTGAATAGAAGAATCTGAATAACGGTTTTCTCTTCTGAATTTATTCTGCTGTTCTTCTGAGAGCTTCCACTACTGTTTGTTATAAAGGATAAGAACTCCCCAAAATTTTCACATTTGTATGGCTCAAGTATTTTATCCTGAGTGTAGTAAATGTTTGGAAAGACTATAGAGGTCTGTTTGTCTGCTGTAGTATAGATGAAATTGGCTGCCCTATGTTCAGAAAGGCTGATTTCCTGAAGACATAGAAATTCCTTTTGAGGAATAAGCTTTTCAATATGAGGGGTTACATGTGAACTTATATAGTTATAAAGATTCTTGACCAGCTCATTTTTTAAAACAGGGGAGCCTTCTGTAATTAAACTGCACAGAGAAACTTTTTCACTGTCATGAGCAACAAAGGAATTAATATAGTTGTAGCAGTTGTTCTTCAGATCAAGAAACATTCTTTCGACAAAGCCGGCAGTAATTTCCTCTCTTACAAATTCAGAGTTTATCCTCTTTAATTGTTTTATCTGCAGATCATTTTTATCTGGTCTGTTAGCAACAAGCTGCCGGTACGCATTTTCAAGATCATTTATATAAGGATAATCAAGATTAAATGGTTCTTTGTATGTTGATGCTGCAGAAATTGCTGCCAGATACTGACTTACCTTGAGTTGGTTGTCCTTATCAAGAGGTTTAAAACAGAAAGCGGCATTCTTGTAATCACAGTGGCGGTTTCGGTATTCGCTTGAATAGGTATAACAGGTTCTGATATAGGCAAGTCCTTCTTTAGGAAGTTCCATCTTGCTTATAATGTTGTTAAGGGCTACTCTCTGATGAGGATCAAGCTTGGCTGAACTGACCACAAAAAGACCTTCAAAAACTCTCAGCATGATGTTGTAGTTTGAAAGCTTAACATTCATCATGTTGATATGTTTCAGGTCTTTGACTGTTGGTGTTTTTTTTGCTGCCACCAGCGCTTTAACTGCCGCACAGTCTTCATCGTTGTTAAGATCCGGCTTTGTTGTTATGAAAATCTTGTCATAGAATGACAGATCAACCGGAACGGAACAAGGAACCAGTTTTAGATTAATTCTTTCAAGATATGAGTTGATATCTATATATATCTGTTGAGCCGATTTATCGAATTCAGTATGGTTATATTCGAGTTTCAGAGTGCTGCAAAGCTCTGATAGCGACATGCAGATAAAACGGTGGGATGATGCCTCTGTATACAAGTCTCTTATTGTCTCTAAGAGATCTGAAGGCAGATCTCCGATTCTCTGTTTATAGTATGCAGCATCTTTTTTCATTACGAACGAAATCTATCCTTTATTATTTGCACAAAGAGGTCAGCTTCATAAGTTTACCACTTAATTTAGGAAGTGAGGCAGGCCGGGTCAAATTTATATACTCCATTGATAAAATCAATGAGTTCCCTGGATGCTGCGTTTTTCTGCTTTTTACAGATGTTCAAAAGCTCTTTTTTTTGAGGGTCATTAAGACAGTCTATGCCCTCGTCATTTAATTTATCGAGATAATCTATCAGCTTTGAACTATCAGATTTAAAAAGATTTTTTATCTCTTTAAGTCTATGTTCCCTGATTTCTGTTTCAGATTTCTCCTGATAGCATAATGGCAGAGTGGAAAGAGAGATTTTGGTAAGATTTGCCTCCAGCATTGGATTTACTGCGTGGGATAGAACTACACCGTCAAGTTTTTCTCTGGAGCAAAATTCTCGGGTGTAGATTTTTTTGCTGATAAATTTGCCATCATTTACAGGATAGTTGTCCCAAATGGTAACTTTTCTTTTGAATCTTTTATTGATATTTTCTATGTCTTCTCTGGTAATTGATTTTGACAGGACCTTGTTTCCTGTCCAGAATATTTCAATGTCATGAGGCAGATTATCTGTTATCTGTTCAAAATAATCTGAAGGTCTTTCTCCGAATACCTTGTCTAGAATCGGATCAAAACTGTAGTAGGTAGGACAGAAAATAAGTCTTTTTCCCGTTCCTTTTAGGCGATTGAAAATATCCTTTACAATCTGCTTTTGTTTTATTCCCTCATCTTTTGTATAAAGTTTTATGTCATCAAATAGAATTGCAATGATATCGGCATTAAATTCGTTTATTGCTGTATCAATTTTCTTATATAAAAAGGGAATCTCTCTTTTAGGCTCTTCTGTTATTCCTAATGGAGAAATACCAATACCGAACTGCATACTATGAGCATGACAGAATAAAGCGAAATTCTTAAGCTTCGCTATTTGCGTATCTGAGAATTCATCTTTCCATGCACGTCTTAATGAACGGTCATTTTTTGGAGCATAGATATAGTAGGAATAACCGTTTCTTGAGGCAAATGAACATAGGGATTCACGCTGTCTTTTTGTATACAGTTTTCCGTAAAAACCTTCAATTATTCCCAATGTGGTTTCCATAATGACTCCTTAAATGTGTACTATTTGATCTTACACGTTTTTTCTAAGAAAAATACAGAGTCCGGCATATTTGTGTATAACCTTTTGACCGTTGCCACATTTGCACATTGATTAGATGGCTTTTCGCTAGTATAATATCGTGGTTTATGTAGACGCACGGCACAGTTATATACTCCGATGCGTCAATTTTGTATGTTAATTACTGCAACCTAAATAGAGGAAAAAAATGCAGGTTTCAACCGAGAAAAAAGAAGGTGTACAGCATCTTCTAACTGTTACTGTGCCAGCAGAAGACGTAAAAAAGGCATATGACGCAAGTTTCCGCAAATACGCTAAGAACGCAAAGGTAGATGGTTTCCGTAAGGGCCACATTCCAACTAAAGTTCTAGAGAGCCAGTTCGGCGGACAGATTTATTCAGACGCTTATGATTCACTAATCAATAAGACCATTGGTAAGGCTATTGAAGAGTCAAAGCTAGAGGTAGTTGGCTATCCACGTGTTGAAGTAAAGAAAGCTTCATTCAAGAATGATGAGGAGTTCGTTTACGAGGCAACTGTTGAAGTTAACCCAGAGCTAGAATTAAAGCCTTTTGAAGAGTTAAAGTTAAAGAACATCAAGGCTGAAGTTACCGATGCAGACGTAGAGAAGATGATCGAGAACCTACGTAAGCAGCAGGGTAAATGGCAGGTAAAGGATGATGCTGTAGTTGGTCAGGGTACCCGTGCATCAATCGACTTCCTAGGCCGTTCAGAGGGTGTTGAGTTTGAAGGCGGTAAGGCTGAGAACTTCACTCTGACCGTTGGTGAGACTCAGATGATTCCTGGTTTTACCGAGCAGATCGAAGGCCACAAGGCTGGTGACAAGTTCACCATCCAGGTTAAGTTCCCAGAGGAATACCATGCTGAGAACCTAAAGGGTAAGGACGCTGAGTTCGATATTACTGTAAATTCAGTTTCAGAGCTTGTTCTTCCAGAGGTTAACGAGGATTTCGTAAAGATCTTCGGTGTTAAGGATGGTTCAATCGATACCTTCAAGGCTGACCTGCGTAAGAATATGGATCGTGAATTATCACGTTCTGTTTATGTAAAGACCCGTCAGAACCTGTTTGATGCTCTGATTGCTCAGTATGGCGAGTTCGCTGTTCCTCAGGCATACATCGATGCAGAGGTTGAGCGTTTAGCAAAGAACTTTGAGATGCAGATGAAGGCTTATGGTATGACCAAGCTTCCTGCAAGCTTCAAGAAGGAAGAGATGTTCAAGGATGAGTCTGTTAAGGCTGCACGTCTTGGCATTATCGTTCGTAAGATCATTCTAGACTTAGGCTGCACCAAGCCATCAGACTCTTATGTTGATGCTCAGCTGAACCAGATTGCAGGTGCTTACGAGGATCCTGCAGAGGTAATCGCTCAGCTACGTAAGGATAAGACTCAGTTTGAGAACATCCAGAATGCTGCTATTGAGGCAGAAGTTGTAGCTAAGGTAATGGAAAAAGCTGCTGACGGCGACGAGACTATGTCATTTGACGAACTAGTTCGTGCTCGTTAATTTACAACAATAACTATAAGGAGCTTTGCTGCTAATGTTTAACTTTGAAGATCAGACAAGACTGGCATCATCTCTGGTGCCAATGGTTATTGAACAGACTGCAAGGGGAGAAAGATCCTTTGATATATATTCACGTCTGTTAAAAGACCGAGTGATATTTTTGACTGGTGAAGTTGAAGATCACATGGCTGATCTGATTGTGGCACAGCTCCTGTTTTTAGAATCAGAAGATCCTGACAAGGATATCTATCTGTACATCAATTCTCCTGGTGGCGTAGTTACAGCAGGCTTAGCTATATACGACACCATGCAGTACATCAAGCCAGATGTCTGCACTTTATGCATGGGACAGGCCTGTTCCATGGGATCATTCTTATTGGCCGGCGGAGCTGCAGGTAAAAGATTTGCTCTGCCAAATTCTAGAATTATGATTCACCAGCCTTTAGGTGGATTCAAGGGTCAGGCAACCGACATTATGATTCATGCCCAGGAGACCCAGCGTATCAAGGATACCTTAAACGGTATTCTTTCAAAGCATACAGGCAAGAGTTTAGAGGAAGTTGTTCAGAACACTGAAAGAGACAACTTCATGACTTCTCAGGAAGCTTTGGATTTTGGTTTGATTGATAGAGTAATTACAAACCGTTCTGAAATTACTGCTTCAGATAAGGAAGATTAATCATGTCTGATACCCCAAAAAGTACTTGTTTATTCTGTGGACAGGGCTCATCTGAAACCAGAACTCTGATTAAGGCTCACGGAACCTGCATCTGTTCAGACTGTATTACCAAATGCTACAAGATGCTTGAGCAGCGTGGCATGTCAAAAGGTTCTAAGGGGAGTTCTGGAATTGATCTTGATAACATTCCTACTCCACGTGATATTGCTAAACATCTTGATGAGTACGTAATTGGTCAGGATGATGCCAAGAAGGTTTTATCTGTAGCTGTTTATAATCATTACCAGAGACTGCGTCATGCAAACAATGACTCTGGTGTAGAACTTGGCAAGTCAAACATTCTTTTGGTTGGACCTACCGGTTCGGGTAAGACTTTACTTGTTCAGACCCTAGCCAAATTCCTTAATGTTCCTTTTGCTATTTCTGATGCTACCACCTTAACTGAGGCCGGTTATGTTGGCGAAGACGTAGAGAACGTGATTGTACGTCTGCTTCAGAATTGCGATTTTGACGTTGAAAAGGCTCAGAAGGGTATTATCTATATCGACGAGATCGATAAGATTGCCCGCAAGAGTGAAAATCCTTCAATTACCCGTGATGTTTCCGGTGAAGGTGTTCAGCAGGCTCTGTTAAAGCTTGTTGAAGGTACTGTTGCATCTGTTCCACCTAACGGTGGCAGAAAGCATCCTCAGGAAAAGAACATCGAAGTAGATACCTCTCAGATTCTGTTTATCTGTGGCGGTGCTTTTGATGGTCTTGAGAAGGTTGTTGAAAAGAGAGTATCTAAGAAATCTGGCATTGGTTTTGGTGCCGAGGTTCTTGGTGAGAATGAGAAGATGTCTCTTTCCGACAAGTACAAGAATGTTGAGCCTGATGATCTGGTTAAATTCGGTATTATTCCAGAGTTCGTCGGAAGAATGCCGGTTATCACCGCTTTATCTGAATTAAGCCGTGATGAACTGATTCGCGTTTTAAGAGAACCAAAGAATGCCATCATCAGACAGTTCGAGGAAATGTTCAAGTTTGAGAATGTTAAGCTTGAGTTTACCGAAGAGGCTTTAAATGCAATTGCAGATACTGCAATTAAACGTCATACCGGTGCACGTGGACTGCGTTCTGTTGTTGAAGGCCTTCTGTTGAATACAATGTTCGATATTCCTTCAGTTAAGGATGTTGAAAGAGTTGTTGTAGACAAGAATACTGTTGAAAAACAGGAAGAACCTATCGTAATCAAAAAGGACGATTTTGAAATCGCCTCTAATTCTTAATATTTAAGACCTCCTTCTGGAGGTCTTCTATTAAGTTTCGCCTGTATTCCCAATGTCGGGATATTCAAAATATTGGCAGGGAATAGCTATTTTAAATCTCGGCCAATTATTCAACTTTTACTTATTTGTTGTTTTTGCGAATTTCTCTAATTTCTTCTACAGATATTTTTGTTAGTTTGTTGATGGTTTCGTCATCTATACCATTTTCTATCATATTCATGATGATATTGTAACGCTCCTCAGCTCTTCCTTTAACATAGCCTTCTGCATAACCTTCTGCATAACCTTCAGCAAAAGCTTTAATCCAATCTTCAGACTTGTCTTCTGCCCAACTTTCGGCCCATCTTTTTGTCCAACATTCAGCCCAACTTTTCGCCCAACTTCTTATCCATTCTTTGTCTTTTCCGACTTCTAATCCCTCTGTGTAAAAATCGGTATAAGTTGTCTCATTATTAATTCTGTTGGACGGAGCTAAATTTGCTTTTATTAATGATTCCTGCATACCATTCTTCCTGTATAAAAAAATATATCTAATTTACATGTGGATAAGTCAACTTTTGCTTAATTGTTAATTTTGCGAATTTCTTTAATTTCTTCTATAGATTTATCTGTAATGTTGCTAATGGCTTCGTCATCAAATCCTTTATTTATCATATTTAGGATAATATTGCTTTCTCCCTTAGCAATTCCATCTCTGTAATATCCTTCGGTATCTGATTTTTGACCTACTCCCCATGCTGAATAGCCAGGAGATTCAATACCGCCCGTTAACTATTTTTTGCTAATGTTAACTAGGCCTCTATGGCTTCTCGTTGCTGACTGCTATTACAGTTCACTTGGCGAGCGATCTGGGCAAGTCCAGCCCTTCTTATATTTTTAGCTGCGTTCACATCTGCGTTTTCTGTGTGTCCACAGTGGATACATTTAAACTCAGCCTGAGTCTTTCGGTTCTCCTTATCAACATAGCCGCATACATGACAGGCTCTGCTGGTGTTCTTAGCAGGAATCTGCACGAAGATGCCTCCCTTAAGCTTAAGTTTGTACTCAAGCTGTTTAAAGAACATAGACCATGACTCTTTTAAAATCTCTCTGTTTAAGCCTGACTGCCAGGTTCTTCAATAGTTCCCTTAGCTGATTTGGTCATATTCTTAACCTTCAGGTCTTCTACACATATAATGTCGTGGTTTTTGACTAGACGTGTAGATTCTTTCTGAAGATAATCATATCTGACATCAGTAAGTTTCTTATGAAGCTTAGAGAGTTTTATTCTGAGTTTAATGTATCTTTTTGAATCTTTTTTCTTTCTGCTTAATCTCCTCTGCAGTTTTTCTATCTTTTCATAAACAGGATTCAGCCTGTCTTTTAATGACGGTATGTAGTTTTCATCTGATAAGGTGGCAAATCTGACCACTCCCATATCAATACCTACAGCTGTATTAAAATTAAGCTCCTGTATCAGAGGCTTTAATTCAAACTCTGTCTGAACAGAGATATACCAGTCTCCATGGTTCAGTGAAACTGTTACATTCTTTGGTTTACCGAAGATGTTTCTGGATTTACGGTACTTAACCCAGCCAAGCTTGGGTAGCCATATCTTCTTTCTGTCTTCATCAAGTTCAAAGCCCTGAGGAAATCTGAAACTGTTATGAAGAGCCTTCTTTTTTAATTTTTGTAAACCGCCTTTTCCTTCGAAGAATCTATGATAGGCACTCATCAAATCCTGAGCTTTCTGCTGTAAAGTCTGAGCAGGACATTCCTGTAAAAAAGGATATTCTTTCCTTAAATCAGGAAGCAGATAGTTTAATCCGGTAATACATTTATAGCACAAAGGTCTGAAACTAAGCTTCTTGGCTTCATCTCTATTTAAAGCTTCACCATTACTCTGTCTGGAATCTATTTCTTCAAGATATTCTCTGAAGTCTTCCCTGCATTTGAAGAGTAAATGGTTATATACAAATCTGGTACAACCTGCTGTCCTGCTGAAAAAACGACGCTGTTCTCCATTAGGCTCAAGCTTAAATTTAAAAGCAAGTTTTGCTAGATTTGTATCTGTCATATATATATTTATTATTTTTAAACATTATTAAACAATATATATATTATAGCATACTTTTTAGCTGCCTTACATCCCCATTGTTAAAACAAGGGGGCTTCCGGCGGCAAAGATAAATCAAAGTGATTTACAGTAAATATCTTTTATCCTGTTCAGGATTCTGTTTTGGTAACGAATTGATTCTGTTTTCCTATACGAATCAGTGACAAATAAGGTTATCCCACGGAAATTCATCAAATACAATTGATATTTTATTATATTCTTTCATGAAAGCAGACAGGTCACCTCGTTCTTTTATGAAGTTAAAAGCATCATCATATTCAATGTCAAAGTAATCTTTTACGTTATCAATAAGACATTCTAATTTCCAATGCTTGAAATTATCGTAAAACAGGTCCCCTATGTTATCCGCTATTGTATAACACCTGTCAGAATAAAACTCTTCAGGATCTAAAAATTCCCTTGCCTCATATTCGTCACAATCTTCTTTATCCATTATTTCTTCAATCTTCTCTCTCGGAAACTCAGGCTCTGTTGTCCATGAACAAGAGATTTTATCTGATGTTATAAATGCACCTATTGCAGCAAAATAACTCTCTCCAGAAATATATCCATGAGCCATAAAAGAGCAACATGCCGCTATTTTTTCTTTTGCACAAAACTCTTTTATTATCTTAAAAATTGTTTTTTTAAGATAGTTTTCTGACATTACGAAGCCTTCTCCATCTAAAAAGTCAGCATTACGTGTAATGTCAAATGAAAGGATTCCTTTTTTTTGTTTTTTCTTAAGA
>ONFP01000076.1 GCA_900317105.1 uncultured Succinatimonas sp.
AAGGATGCAAGCCTGAAGAAATTTGAGGATGTTGCAGCAGAGGTTAAGACTGTTGCTGCTGATGCAATCGCTTTTGACAAGGCTCAGGAGAAACTTGAGGCGATTAAGACTGCTGTATCTAAGAATGAAACTCCTGCAACTGATGGTGTGGTTAAGCTAAATGCAAATCAGACCATTGCAAGAGGAGATGCTGCTTATGATCCTAAGTTCATTTATGATGTATTCTCAGTTGTTAACAAAGAAAACAGCGGTGTTATTTCTTCTAATAAGGGAAATCCTACACTGATTGTTCTTAAGTCAGTTAAGACTGAAGGCGATGCCGAGATTGAGAAATACTCACAGTTTATTCGTGCTCAGCTAGTTCAGTTTAAAGTTGAAAAGGCAAACTCTATGATTCATATGGGCGCAAGAGAGCTAAGTGACATCAAGTACAATGAGGATGCAATTAAGCTTGTTAACAGTCAGAATTCATCTGCTGACTAGTTTAGTTCTGCTCTTAATCTGATGAAAAGACCTCTGGATTGTATAATTTAGAGGTCTTTTTTTTAACCTTATCCTAAATTTATAATTTTTTTATAAAAATTATTTATTATTTGTTTTAGAATGACTTTAGCTTGGACTTATGTCCTATTTTTTTATATTAGTAAGCTAATTGTAAGAAGTTATATTTATAGAGTGGTTCTTATTTTTAGATATAGTCTATGTCTTAGGACGTTAAGTACTCAGGATTTTTAATGTAGGGAGCAGTGCTGTTTTATGAAGAAAGGCTTATTGGCAGGATTACTTGGTTTATTTGTGTGTACAGCTGTTAGTGCTGATGTAATGATTGAAGTTAGAAACGACACCTCTGATGACTGTTCACTGGCAATTAATGCAAGAGCTGACAAAACCAAATGGATTACTCAGGGCTGGTATGTTTTTGCCTCAGGAGAGGAAGCTCCAATTATCCTTAAGAACGTAAATGATATCCACAATGTGTACGTCTATAATGACTGCCGCAAAGGATCTCCTCTGGAGAATTCAGAAACCAAGAAGGCATGGGTAAAGACAAACTACAAGTTCAATGATGAGAATCCAAAGGATCATGAGCCGGGTTATGAGGAAGTAACCTTTGAACGTCTCCAGTCTGAGAAATATCAGATTCAAAACTAAACTGGCATCATTTCTGCATAGAGATCTGTACCTGTAGTTATACGGCAAAGTTTGCCGGTGCGGAGGTACAGATGTCTACTTTAACACTTACTCAACATGTAAACAGGCCTACGCCTAATGTCCATCAGGGTGTTTTAACTTTAAATCATTCTCTGGGCGGTGTTGATCAGAAAAAACACAAGAACGAATTTTCTGAAGCTCTTGCTATTCTTTCCGGGGCTGCTTCACCGGAGGCTTTAGAAGAAATAAGACGAGAAGAAAAAGAGGTCTCTTTAATTGATGACTACTCTGTTCTTCTGAATTCAGATAAATTTGCAGCCCAAAATTCAGATGAAAGCAGCGATAATTCAAGACTCAATACAATAAAGGAAAAATTTGCCGTTCTGCAGGAAGATCCTGTTTCAAAGGACTGGGAAGTATTAAATAATCAGACAAAACCTGATGATTTCTCAATTCTGGATAAACTTGGAGATGGACTGCTGGCTGCGGCAAAATTTGCTACAGGTATGTACTTGGGTAAGCTGTTCTAGAATTTTCTGATTATCAATCTGGATGTGTTCTCTGAACACATCCATTTCTAGTATCTGAATCAGCCAAGACTTACATCCAGGAACATCATCAGAATAAAACCGACTAGAACGGCTATGGTTCCCTTATCTGAATTACCAAGATTATGGGACTGAGGGATCAGTTCTTCAATTACTACGTACATCATTGCACCGGCGGCAAAGGACAGAAACCACGGCAAAAGCGGTGCAACCAGATCCGCTAAGAGTACCACCAGAATTGCAGCAACAGGCTCGACTGCACCAGAGAGACTTCCTAATAAAAATGATTTAAAGCGGGACATACCGTCGGCAAAATAGGGCATGGAGACAGCGGCTCCTTCAGGAATATTCTGTATGCCGATACCAAGGGCTAGAATTGCTGTTGAACTTGTAAGGGTAAATTCCATGGCTGTTGCTGCGGATACACCTACCGCCATACCCTCTGGGATGTTATGAATCGTGATAGCCAGAAACAGCAGGGTATGTTTGCTCAGGGATGATTTTGGTCCCTCAGGGGATTTTGCCAGCACATGCAGGTGAGGCAGTGATTTATCTATGGCAATCAGAAAAATAATTCCAAGTATAAAGCCACCTATGACAGGAATCATTTTATGGGTACCCTCATAAGGGGAATTCTCAATTGCAGGCAGAATCAGTGAAAAAATAGAGGCTGCAAGCATAATGCCTGCACTGAAGCCTAAAGACAGCTGAGTGTAGATTCTGTCCTTGTGCTTAAGCAGAATAAAGACAAAGGCTGAACCTATGGTTGTACATAGAAAAATGAAAAGACCGCTGTAGCAGGCCAGTTTAAAGGTATAAGAATAATCTACAGGCATTTATATTTTCCAGATAATATTCTACTGTTTTTTATTTTCAAGCTTAGGTGATCATTCAAATTATAACCACTTGATAGTTAGTTTTTTATTTTTTGCGAAAAATAAAGTTACCTTTAGCTAACTTATATCATTCTATATTTTCATTTTTTTTGATTCTCGTTAATCGCTATTACAGTATTCTTATCACGTATTTTTATTACAGTATCTGTCTGAACGGGGATTTGCGTATATAATGTAATTAATTGAATGGGGATTTGCGTATAAAATAGATTATTTTAACGGGGATTTGCGTATATTCGTATCAAAAAGGCGGATTGTATAATGAAAAATTCAGTGTTCAAAAGAAAAATATATGAAGAGATCCTAGAATGGAAAGATGCTCGCAGTGACAAATATGCTCTTCTTATAAAAGGCGCAAGACGTGTAGGTAAATCTACCATAGCAGAAGAGTTTGCCAAAAACGAGTTTAAATCATATATCTTGTTGGATTTTGCACATGCTAATAAAGAGATAATAGAATTATTCGACGATACCTATAATCTGGATTTTTTCTTCTTACAGCTGCAGCAGTTAACCGGGACGAGGCTTTATGAAGGAGAATCTGTAATTATATTTGATGAGGTTCAGTTACTACCCAAAGCAAGACAGGCAATTAAGTACCTAGTGGCAGATGGAAGATATAAATATATTGAAACTGGTTCTTTACTCTCAATAAAGAAAAATACAAAAGATATTTTAATTCCAAGCGAAGAACATAAGATTTCAATGTATCCTATGGATTTTGAGGAGTTCTTGTGGGCGATTGGGGATGAAATCACTGCTGAAACTATTAAAACTCTTTTAAAAAATAAGAAGGCTGCAGGAAATGCTATGCATAGAAATCTGATGAGAATATTCAGATTGTATATGCTTATCGGTGGTATGCCACAGGCAATTGAGACATATTTGGAGACGAATAATCTACAGGCGGTCGATGCGGTTAAAAGAGAAATCGTAGATCTCTATGAAGAAGATTTCACGAAAATCGATGGTTCGGGCCTGGCTGGCGATATATATGATGCCATACCGGCAAATCTAAGTGGAAACGCTTCAAGATATGTATTAACTACTGCAAGAGAAGGTACAAGGGCTAATCATGTTGTTGATTTGATCCCAGACATGTTGAGCTCATTCACTGTTAACATTGCTTATCATGCGAATAATCCTAGCGTGGGTTTTGCTTTGGAAAAAGATATTGGAAGATACAAGCTTTTTACTTCTGATGTAGGTCTGTTTGTAACACTTGCGTTTAAAGATAAGAATTACACCGAAAACATTATATATAACAAGTTGCTTTCAGATAAGCTGGATGCTAATTTGGGGTATGTATATGAAAATGCGGTTGCCCAAATGTTAAAGGTTAAAGGCAATAACCTGTTTTACTATACAATGGAGAGTGAAACCTCAAACCATTTATACGAAATTGATTTTCTTATATCTGTTGGTGACAAACTATGCCCGATAGAAGTTAAATCTGGAAATTATAGAACCCATAGGTCGTTAGATGTCTTTTGCGATAAGTTTAGTAGACGTATAAAAGACAAATATGTTGTTCATATTAAGGACTTTAAACGGGAAAACGGTATAAACTATATTCCAGTGTATATGTTGCCATTTCTTTAGAAAAACATATTTATTTGTGGCTGATTTTTGGAAATCATTTCCTGTCGTTATCTTTTTGTATGCCTCTGTATTTTTTTGTTTTTCAGCTTTTCTATAGTAAAATACGCATATTGTTGTTTTACTGAAAAAATATTATGACTGAAGACTCTTATCTTGTTCCTGATTTAAAAAATAACGAAATACATCGTACTGAAATCACCGTAAAAAAGAGTCGTTTTATTACCTCTGTAGGCAGAACTCACGGCGTAGATGAGGCAAAGTCCTTCATTGACAGGATCTGCAAGGAATTTCCTGATGCCAGACACAACTGTTTTGCCTATAATGCGGATAAGCCGGGATCATCCGGATATGCCGGATGTTCTGATGATGGGGAACCTCATGGAACAGCTGGACAGCCTATGCTGAATGTGGTCCTTCACAGTGATGTAGGTGAACTTACCGTTGTGGTTACCCGTTATTTTGGAGGAATACTTTTAGGTACCGGTGGTCTTGTTAAAGCTTATCAGGACAGTGTTAAGACTGCGCTTGAGACACTGCCGACAACTCCGATGGTAATTGTAAAAAAATGCAGCTTTCAGGTAGGGCATTCAGAGGTTAATCTGGTGCTGCGTCTTTTCTCAAGACTTGGAATTACAGTCCTTAATCAGTCCTACACGGATAAGGTTGATTATCTTGTGGAAATTCCTGAGAAGGCTGTGGATGTTTTTAAAGCGGAAATTACTAAAATAACATCTGGTCAGAGTGTGTTAGCATTTCCTGATTAGTATTTGATTTAACTCTGTTACATGGTTTTGGTGGAGATATAAATGCAACTTTTCAGATGTATGTATATTTGCGGATTGATGCTTCTGCCATTCTGTGCAGAGGCTATTACTATGCCTGCACCCCCTCCAGAGCTTTCCGATACTCTGACCAAGTTCAGAACCAAAGAACAGATTAACGAGAGTGTTAATCTTTCCAACGGTTCCTCTGCGGTTGTTGAAGAGCTTGAAGTTGAGTCTGCTCCTTTTGTTCCTGGTGATATCAATGCCGGAATTATGCGTTTATCAGAGAATTACAGTCCTCTGATGACTATTGGTGTTCCTGCCTATGGTTCAAGTATCGTAAGATTCTATGATTTGAATGGTATCCCCTGGGATATTGCCTCTGTTGAGTGTGAAAATCAGGGCTATCTTACCGAGATTACAGCATCTCCATCTGAGCTTCTGATAAAGCAGAATGTCGGTGCTACCACCACCAAGCTTAAGGTCTCACTTTCAAGATATGATTATCCGCTGGTTTTCAATCTGTCTCCTGTAAGACTTGAAAGAGACGGAGTTGCTGTTTCTACTATTGTTAATACTGTTAAAATCAAGAGTGCAACAAATTCCTTCGGATATGTTTATCCGTCAGTTAAACAGGTTCCTCTGCCAAATCCTGATGCTAAGATGGTTAAATTTGACAGTACAGATCTTCAGAAGATTGAGGTTACTCTGCTGGATGCTGTAAGAGCTTTAGATCATGAGTAAGTTCCTGTTTTCGTTTCTTTTAGGAGCAATTCTGCTTGCAGCTCCTACTTCCTATTCTGCGCAGATGCAGTGTCATGGTAAGGCTCAACACTGGAGAGATATAGCCTACAGTACCGGTGTTATGAGCAAATACAAGGATGTTCGTAACTGTATTGCCTGGACTGCCTATCAGTTTGATCTTCCTGAAGAGTTGCTTTATGCCATGCTTGATGTTGAAAGAGGACCAGTCAATGGTAAGTGCCGTAATAATAAAAACGGTACCCAGGACTGTGGTCCTGCCCAGATCAATGATGTAAGACTCAGCGAGCTTAAGGAATTCAACCTTACAAAATCCGATATAAAAAGCAAACCCTGCCATAATGTGT
The DNA here is from genome assembly GCA_900317105.1 of uncultured Succinatimonas sp. Classification (GTDB taxonomy): domain Bacteria; phylum Pseudomonadota; class Gammaproteobacteria; order Enterobacterales; family Succinivibrionaceae; genus Succinivibrio. Next base: position 6,072 of record ONFP01000076.1, read on the forward strand.
GGGCCATGGGATACCTGTTAAGACGTGAGATTGAAAGGGCCGACGGTAAAATCTGGAGAGGTGTAGGTAATTATCATTACAACTATTCTGCCAATCCGGAAATCCACAATCGCTATATCAGAAAGGTAAAATCATCCTGGCGAAAACTTAATAAAAAGATAGAGAATTACTGCAGTCAGTAACCTATTAAACGATTTTGAGGTATAAAAGTGCTTGTTCTTACTGATGAGCAGCAGAAGATTATTGAAAAGTGTCGCGAACTTAAGCCTGGCGAATCCCTAAAGATTGATGCCTGCGCCGGTTCTGGCAAAACCGCTACCTTAATTGAAATTGCACGAGCTATTCCTCAGGCTCGTTTTATTTACCTGGCCTTTAATAAGGCGATTGTAGAGAATGCCAAAACCCGTTTTCCTCATAATGTAACCATCAGAACCACTCATTCTCTGGCCTACAGTCAGATCATATCCGGAAGCCGCGAGAAGTACACTGTTAAAGCCGGACTTAATATCTTCGATCTTGAACCGATTTTTAAAATCAGACGGGATTTGTACAAAGATCTGTCTCTTGCCATAAGAAAGTTCTACTCCTGGTGTCAGTCTGATGTAAGAGTATTTCCCGACAGTAATACGGAAAAGATATTTCAGGCAATGGAATCTCATCTGATCCCTGCTACTCATGACTGGTATCTAAAAAAATATCAGCTTCTGGATTACCACTATGAGCTGGATGCCTTTGATTTTATTCTACTTGATGAAGCTCAGGATACTAATCTGGTTACTCTGGATATCTTCAACCGCAATCACTGCCGCAAGATTCTGGTAGGTGATACTCATCAGGGCATTTACGGTTTCCGCGGAGCCTATAATGCCCTTGAGAGATTCAAGTCCAACTATAAGCTCCATCTTTCATATACATTCCGTTCGATACAGCCTATCTGTGAGAAGGCAAACTGGTTTTTATCATCTTTTGCTCATGACAGGAAAGAACTGGTTCCTATGAAGTCTGCCTATTCAGCTGAACTTAGTCCAACACCTCGCAATGCTGTACTTACAAGAACCAATGCGACCTTAATTGATTATATTCAGAAACTCAACCGTGAGCAGATTCCACGTTCCTCACTGCTGCGTGATCCATATTTAATTTTTGGTGCAGCTCTTAATATTCAGAACTACCTGGAAGGTAAACCTTTGGATAAGGCCTATCAGTTTCTTGATCGTTTTGATTCTCTTGAGAATATCAAGAATTATGCCCATGACTCTAATGATCTTGAGCTGGAAACAGCAATAAAGATGGCTGAAACATATAAGGGACATCTTTTTGATCTCTACGAACTGGCCAAGAGTATTTATCTGAATAACAATGAAAGAGCTAATATCTTTCTGACAACAGCTCATTCAGCAAAAGGACTTGAATGGGATCAGGTGGTACTTGCCTCTGATTTCTGTCCGCTGTTTACTTTAAAAAAAGATCTCAAGGAGAAAGGCCTAAAAAAACAGGAGATCGAGTTTGAGTTTACTCAGGAGCTTAATCTGTACTATGTGGCTATGACACGAGCTAAGAATACTCTCATAGACCGAACTCCTAATGATGCCTTCTATGAAAAGGCTCTGAAGAAAGCATCAAAAAAAGAAGAGAAGAAAAAACAGATGGAAGAGTCTTTGGAAAAAACTGAGATTAAAGACAGTAATTTTCAAGATGCACTTCTCAGGAAAGCTTTATCTGAGGTTAATGATTCCACAGCAGAGAATAAAGATGCTGTTAATGCCTCTGAAGTCATGAACAGCGATTCTCATGAGTATTCTGCCTCTCGTAAAAAACGTGTATCTGGTGGAACTCCAGGTAAGACCAGAAAAAAACGAAAGAAAAAAAACACAAAACTTTCTAAGAAAGAGCAGTAGTTTCTCTTTGAAATATTCTTAATGTCTATATTGTTTTGTGTCCTTCCAAACGTTTTTTTGTTCCTGCCAATGCGCTATAATCAGAAATGTCGATGTAACTCATACTGATCCTTATAAATTAAGGGGATAACCTTTGAATTTCTTTCATAATATTCTGGCTGTTATTGAATACAAACAGGTTAGACAGCCTGCCTTAGACAGAGCTCTGGCTTTATATCAGTATGCCAAGGCTCATAAGAAGAATGCTGATATCAGGATTACAGCTGTACTTCCTGTTGCTCAGGAAAACTGGAATATTACTTCTATTCTGGCTGTTGACAGGGAAGAATATGAAAGAAGCTATAGGGAAAAGCTTGAAAAATGGCTTAAGGCCTACCTTGCAATCAACGCCATGGGCGTAAAGATTGAAAGCAGAGTATTATTCTCAAAGGAAGTTGGAAAAGAGATTGTATCGCTGGCCAAGGAGCTCTGTGCAGATATTCTGATTAAGACTGCAGATATTCATGGTGTACTTGATAATGTTATCTCAACACCTCTGGACTGGCAGATGCTGCGCCATGCCCCGATTCCTGTATATATCGCAAAAGATCAGATCTTCACTCCAAAGGGTAAGATTGCTGTTGCAGTTGATCTGAGTGAACCTGACGATGAGCTTTCAAGACTTACCAATCTGAGGCTTCTGAGAGAGGCTCAGTATTTATCTACATTTACCGGCTGTAAGATTGTAATGATCAATGCAGTCCCTCCTATTATTCCTCCAATTGCAGTGGATATGCCAGGTTTCACCCCTGACAGTCTGTATGATGAGTCCTTAAAGGACAGCTGTCATAAGGCTCTGGAGTTTGCTAACAGACATAAGATCAAACCAGAAGACTGTCATATTGCCGAAGGGGCAATTGACGAAGTCATTTTATCCAAGTGCGAAGAGATAAAGCCTACCGCACTGTTTATTGGAACCTCTGCAAGACGTGGTATTGCCAGCGCAATTTTAGGCAATATCTGTGAAAGAGTTGCTGACAGTATTGATTGTGATGTCTTTGTTGTAACTCCTAAGGCTGTTGTTAGAGCTGTTCCTACAACCACTCCATCAAAAAGTTTCTAATATGCAGAACGATAAGAATCTACCTGAGCAGGCTGATGCTTACGCCCGTAATGTCAGCCCTTACTTTAATATTGAAGATAAACAGGAAAAATACAAGGCAGATAAGCTCTTCAAGCGTCTGCGCCGCAAGGTTGGTCATGCCATTGGTGATTACGGCATGATTGAGGAGGGAGATAAGATTTTAGTCTGTATGTCAGGCGGAAAGGACAGCTATGTCCTTCTGGATATGATGTTATCCCTGAAGCGTTCTGCCCCGATTGATTTTACACTTATCCCTGTACATATTGACTCAGGCTTCCCAAATGCGCCAGAGCACCTTCTTGAGGACCATCTGAAAAAGGTTGGTCTTGAGTATCATATGCTGAAAAGACC